>NZ_JBOFLP010000172.1:0-18235 GCF_051657925.1 Chroococcidiopsis sp. | reverse complement strand
TCCCTACTGGAATTGGGGCAGCTATTGGTGGTTATGCTGGTGATGCGATGCCCGTTGCTAGAACACTCGCCTCGGTATGCGATCGCCTCATTACTCACCCTAATGTTCTCAATGGCGCACAATTATATTGGTCTTTACCTAATGCTTTCTATGTTGAAGGCTACGGACTTGACAAATTCGCAGCGGGATGCTGGGGTTTACGTCCCGTACATCAAAATCGCATAGGTTTAATTCTTGACAAAGGAATGGAATCGGATCTGCGACTGCGACATCTCCAAGCTGCGGATGCGGCTAGGGCAACTTTGGGATTGAATTTAACCGACTATGTTATTACCGATGCGCCTTTGAATGTAGAACTGCGTACGGCTGCTTCTGGGGCGAGTTGGGGAACAATTGGCAATCCCGATAGTTTGTTACGGGCGGCGGAAGTATTGATAAGTAAAGCTGGGGCAGAAGCGATCGCAGTGGTTGCCCGTTTCCCTGATGATGTTGGTAGCGAGGCATTGCAAAACTATCGCCACGGGCAGGGAGTCGATCCGCTAGCGGGTGCGGAAGCGATTATCAGCCATTTAATTGTCAAAACTTTTCAAATTCCCTGCGCTCATTCTCCCGCATTATCGCCCTTACCCCTCGATCCCGATTTGTCTCCTCGTTCGGCGGCGGAAGAATTAGGATATACATTTTTGCCTAGCGTTTTAGTTGGGTTAAGTCGCGCCCCTCAATTTGTGGTAGACAAACCCCAACATTTAGAGGAGATTTGGGCAAAGCAAGTCGATGCTGTCATCATCCCCGCCACTGCTTGCGGTAGTAGCGCCGTCCTCAGTTTGAGTCAATCCCAAACACAAATTATTACTGTGACAGAAAATCAAACCACCATGCAAGTGCCACCCGCACCACTGGGAATTAAAGCGATCGCAGTAAACTCTTATTTGGAGGCAATTGGTGTTATAGCTGCCCACAAAGCAGGTGTTAACCCAACTACCCTCAGTGGGGCGATCGCAAATTTACATTGCTTATCTACCACAGATGACTAGCCGTAGCCCTATACTATCACTAACCCCTAACCGCCCTGCCATTTCCGTGAGTCAGCAGCAAGATCCGAGTATTCAACCTTTGTCACGCCTCCAAATTCTCATGTTGATGGGTGTGACTGCTGTAGTCTTTTTAATAATTGCAAAAGTCTGGTTAAGATTTGGCTCAGTAACTCTCTTAAGTGTTAGTTGGGATGCTAGAGCAATACTCACAGGCATCGGTTTAGGACTCATTATTACTTCTACTAGCTTTATAGTTTATCGATTGTGGCCCGCATATCGTCGTAGTTCGGATTTCTATCTAGAATTTGTCCTCAAGCCATTGTTATTACTAGACATCATCTGGGTAGGATTATTACCAGGACTGAGTGAGGAATTACTCTTTCGGGGTGTTATGTTACCAGCACTTGGCTTAAATGTTACTGGTATCGCCTTATCAAGTCTTTGCTTTGGTGCTTTACATCTCAGCGGTTCTCAGCAATGGTCTTACGTTATTTGGGCAACTATAGTAGGTGCATTGCTAGGATTCAGTGCTGTAGTCACGCATAATTTGTTAGTCCCAATTGTGGCGCATACATTCACGAATTTGATTTCTAGTTATCTCTGGAAGGTAGGACAATCTAATTCGTAAATAAGAACGTACATCTGTGCATTCCCTACGTTTTACATCAAAAAACGACTTTACGACAGTAAAAAGCCTCTGCGTATTTTTCTGGTGCATTCGATTCAATTCCCCGGATTCTTAAAATTGATAAAAAGGTTTCTTCGGTAAACCACTGCTTTTCTATTTGAGTCTGAAAACTGTTGAGAATATGCTGAGTCTTAGTTCGACAAATTGACGGTTCTAAATGCACGAAAAAGTTGGGATTTCCTAAATCGCCATCATACTTGGGAATTTCGTATTCTAAAATTAGATGATTTCTGAAGGTATTCCAAGTTAAATCGGAAATTAATCGATGATCTTGATGTATGTCGTTACGGTAATGAGTCAAAATCAGATCGGGCTGGAATTCTTGTTTTAAGTTTTCAAAAAGTTCTTTAACTTCAATCGCGATGAAAGGCAAAAATCCATCTCTAAAATTGGCGATCGCAATCTTTTTTACTTCCGCACCTTTCAAAAACTGTTTAGCACTCTCATAAGCCTCTTTTTCCCTTTGCGAATTTGAGCTAAATATCACCCAATAAAATACAAGGTTCTGATATTTTTTTATCAGTTTTAAAATCGTACCTCCACACCCAATTTCAATATCATCGCAGTGCGCTCCCAAACACAGGATATTATAAGGTGAATCGCTTTTCTCCTCAAAGTTGAATTTAAGCATCCAGTCTATCTCCCAATCTGATATGCTAGACTAAATGTTTTTGATTCATTAGTTCCCCAGCAATATTCTGACTGAGTAGATTTCCATACCTGCCAAGGTGCTTTCCCTTGGCAATACAAATCATCTAACTGCTGCTGTTCTTTGAAGGTATCCATGCACGCCCAAAAACCATCGTATTTATATGCCGTTAGCTGATTCAACTTCATCAATCTTTGAAATGGCTCGCAAACTAACTCCTCACCTTCATTAATGTATTGATAAATCTCTCGTTTAAAAAGGAAATATCCTTCATTAATCCGAATTCCTGCTTCTTTCACATCTTTAATATCGTTGACTAAACCATCTTCTGTAGCAGAAACAAGGTGAAAGCTATGAGAAGGTTTGACACACAAAAAACATGCTACCCTATCTTTTTGATAAAAATCATCAATGAATCTTGGTAAATTCAGATCGGTCAACCCATCGCTATAATTTGCTAAAAATACCTCTTCACCTTCCAGGTATCTTTCTACCGCTTTAAACCTTTGCCCAATACTAGAATGCAAACCTGTATCGACAAAAGTTATTTTCCAATCTTCGATATCGCTATTGGATAGTTGAATAGTTTTTCCACCATTCAATAATGTAAAGTCGTTAAATAAACATTCATTGTAATGTAAAAAATAGTTCTTTATAGCATCAGCTTTGTAGCCAAGGCACAATATAAAATCTTTATGCCCGTAATAGGCATAATACTTCATAATATGCCATAAAATCGGTCGGTAGCCAATATGAACCATTGGTTTAGGTAAATTTGCAGATGCTTCTCTCAATCGCGTTCCTAAACCACCGCAAAATAAAACAACTTTCATAATATACTCTCCTTATTTCTGTCGGAGTAGATTTCAACTAAGTCATGAGATAGCAAGCAGTTGAAGCACCAACCACCAACTACCAACTACCAACTACCGATTACCCATTACCAACCAACTAAGAATAAACGGTGGTTGTGGCACGCAATCGATCATCGCACGGGACAAGTATTGGCATATGTTCTGGCATCTCACGAGGATTTTGCACTCAAGCAACTGCAACAGTTGTTAGCTCCATTTCAACTGAGACACTTCTACACTGATGGCTGGGGTGCCTATCTACGTCTACTCGAGCGGCAGCGTCATCAAGTGGGCAAGGCAAACACTCAGAAAATCGAACGGAAGCATTTAACATTACGTACCCGCATTAAGAGACTCGCTCGTAAAACAATCTGTTTTTCCAAGTCTGAATGGCTGCATGACAAAGGGAATTGGAATATTTATCAATCGTCATGAATTTGGACGTTCTGTTTAATCCCCAATCCACAGGTGTAGAACACTACCGACTTAGTTTATAGGGCGGGTGGCTAGTTGAACTGTGCCGCGATCGCCACTCAAATGAGGGACTTAATTGTCAACGAGAACGATACTTTCTTGGCAGTATACCACTATAAGTATAAATGCGATCGGCTTTCAGGGTAACAATTATAACTAGGAGAATTACAACTAGGAGAATTACAACTAGGAGAATTACAACTAGGGTAATTCAACCTTTTGCGCTTTTAATCCCGAATCAGCGATCGCCTGTTGGCACTGTTGTCGATTCTGATAGCCAGCAAATAATTTACGCTTGAGCCTACCGATCGTAGCAATCACCTCTCCACTGGGCGCGCAGGGTAATATTATTGCATCTTCTCGTTCCGAAAACATCAATAGTAGTTGCCTAATCCGCTCTCCATCAATTCTTTCGCGGGGATGGAGGATCAACGCCGAGCGAGCTTTATACATTAACCAGTCATGCTGCCACGTACCACCTACCGCAATATCCAAAGCAAAAGCTGCTTCCGGTAGGCGATCGAAAAATGCTGGTGAGTTAGTATCGCCGCAAAATAATAGGTGATCGATGCCCAGCGTGTACCAATGCGACTGCTGGAAACGTGGGGTGACAATTGTTGGATTAGCTTTATGAGCAGCAGCTTTATAGGGAGGTTGTTGTATTTCTGGGACGACTAATTTAACTTCTTTATCTATATTTAGGGACGGCTCTTCTTCTGCTTGAGCTGCTGCCGATTTGAGAGAATGTTCGGTGGGTGAATTGGGAATTTGCTTCAGCTTTTCTTCAGTAACGGCTTTCAAAACTTCTTTATGAGTGACTTTACTACCCGCATTAGCCTGTTGGATAAATTTGTCGCGGATCGCATCGGGAGTCGAAGGCGAAGCTAAGCGATAGAGCGCGGATGGCTCGATGATCATCTGTGCAAATTTTGCATAAGGAAAGGCTTCGTATACATAAATAAAGTTGTATGCCGTGCGCCGACTCCACCCGAATTCAGCTCTCAGCCAAGCATCGAAGTAGCCATGTCCTTTCAGTTCTGCTCTCACCTCAACTAATTTCTTCCCAATTTCCCATATATCTTGAGCTGTACGCTGCAAGCGCTCCTTCAGCTCTTTAGTTCTTTGCTGAACGAGCGAACGGTTTTTCTCACTTAAAACTCTGTAATCGAAACCTGGCTCTAACTCCATTTGTTTAGATTGTTTAGATTTGCTTGGCTTGCATTTGTCGATCCGAGTTCATGACCTTCGATTAATTTATTGACGCTTATTTGTGATATTTTTTAGAGATTTTATTGTAAAAAATGATACAAGTTTGAATCAAGTCAAAAGGAAGTTTTAAACACATAAGTTAAAAATTCAATCGAAAAACTAGACATTAAAGTTATTTTAGAATTTTCAGCCGACAATGGATAGAGATCGCTAGCACAAACCGATACTAAGAATTTAACGACGACCATTTTATGCCTTAACTATGGGGGTTTACGTTTATCAAGTCGAAAATGTTACGATAAGTTAAGAATCTTTTTTAATTTATTGCTTGCGAAATTTTACGGAAAACTGAACCAAGGTTGGGGTAAGTTGTCACAAATTAACCGTGAAATTACGGTTGACAATATCCGAACGACGTTGCGGTCGAAGATCTATCCTGCACCAATTTCATCGCTGTTCCCCGTTACCCGTTGTCCGTTCCCTCGAACAGATAGTTAGGCATGACATTTAGGGATAGATTACATTCAGGGCTAAATACTGCTTGCAGGTTGAGTGCGATCGCGCCTCGCGCTCAACAACAACTACATAGCACAAGTCACACCAACAGCTACAAAAACGTTTTCATGAAGCGATCGCAAGATGGATAGAAAAATGGGTTGCGTAATTCCACCTAGTTGGAGTATATTAACTCTGGCTGCATTAAAATCGCCTTTCGTATCGTAGCTGCGGCAGATTCCAATTATCTGTTGGTCTATAAACGATTACGGACTCAGGTACGGCAATCTAGACCGAGAGACGAAGAAAAAAAGCAGTTCTAACAATTCTTAGAGCAGCTGAAATCTTGAGGAGTTTCCATCTACGGTAGCTGACAGGCTCCTGTGCGGTAGAACACCAAATTTAAATCCAGAGTATTGCAAAATTGTCAGCGAGAGATTGCAGATTTTCAGTCTGAAGATTCTCGCGACAGAGGTGCAGGCATTCGAGCGAATGTCAGACAAATTTTTGACCGCGATCGCCTGAGCATTAGCACGTGCGCCGGCTCTAGGCTGGTCAAGCATAGATCGTGATGGTAAAAGAACATCAAAACAAGTTTTTTGCACGAAGACATGAGTCATATACTGAGTTACATTGAATCGAATCCTCAAGAAACCCAGAGATTGATAGGTCTGAAACACGAGCAGTTACAAATATTAATTAAAAATGCCATAAGATGACATAGCGAAAAACAAGCTTTACTAGAATCTAAGAAAGTGAGAATTATTACAGGAGGAGGAGGTCGAAAACCAAAACTATCTCTCGCAGAGCAAATAATTTTGACTTTGGTTTATCTGCGACATCTGACAACATTTCAACTGCTTGGTATCCAGTTTGGGGTGAGCGAGTCCACAGCAAATGATACATTTAATTACTGGTTGCCACTACTAGAAGAGTTGCTACCATCTAGTTTAATTGAACAAGTTAAAAAAAAGAATCTGATGCTGAAATAGTTCAAGAGATGCTCACAGAATATGAGTTAATAGTAGACAGCTATGAACAAGCCAGAGAAAGACCTGGAGACAACAAAGAACAAGAAAAGTACTATTCCGGCAAGCGGAGTAATCATACATTTAAAACTCAAATGATTATCTGGTCAACTGGCAGAGATATCGTTGATGTTGTTGCCGGACTCCCAGGACCAAAAAGCGATATAACTTTGTTCCCTTGAAAATCGCGGTCGCTTCGCTTCAACACAAAAGTTTAAGGAAGATTTAGGATATCTAGGAGAAGATTTAATTGTCACTCCGATTAAAAAACCGAGAAATGGCAAGTTAACAACGGCTCAGAAAAAAGAAAATCAGGAGTTTTCAACAAGAGCGAGTATTTGTCGAACATCGCATCCGTTCGGTCAAAATATTTCGAGTTGCCCCAGAAAGATTTCGACTCAATCCCCCAAAATATGCCCGAGTCATTCTAACAATTTGTGGATTGGTAAGCGGGCGGAAGCGGAGGTTTCCTCCGCATTAGAGCCGCGTTAGATTCCGAATTGGAGCACTAATATTACCTACGTAAAAAAGTGCAGGCTGGGCAAAAAAACATCATTTATGTTTATCTATTTCCTTTTAGTTCTTAACTAAAACTATCTCAAGCCTTAATTATATCGGGAAAACTCCTGATTTTTGAGTTGAGCAAGCGCAGGCTATAAGCTAGCCACATCAAGGTGTTGAATGTTTTCGGAGATGTCTAGTTACTCGGTTGGAAAAAATTTGTGCCACCAGCTCCTGACGGTAGCGAACCGATTGAATCCTACGGGTGATGTGGAGGGAGCTGGGAGCTGGGGAAGAGAGCTGAGGGAGTCGAGGGAGCTGAGGGAGCTGAAGAAGCTGAGAAGCAGGGGAGTAGGGAGCAGGGAATAGAAAGGGTTAAGTGGCGTGCAAAATTTGCACGATGTTTAATCTTCATTAGTTGACGGTTGACCGACAACTGATATCCTTGTACAGACGTTACATGTAACGTCTGTACGCTGACAACCGCTCACTGTCTTGCAGCAAGAGCGATCGCGGCAGGTAAAATTCGATATTCTTGCTGGTGAATTCGTTGGTGTAGAGTTTGGGGGGTGTCGTTAGGTAAGACGGGTACGGCTGCTTGGAGCAAAATGCGTCCGCTATCGACTTCGGGAACAACTATGTGTACCGTACAACCTGCTATTTTTACACCAGCAGCGAGGGCTTGTTCTACTGCCTGAATGCCGCGAAAGCTGGGTAATAAACTGGGATGGATGTTAATAATTCGTTCGGCAAAAGCATTGATGAGTACTGGCGTGACGATTCGCATCCAGCCTGCCATTATAACCCATGATACGTCATATTGATGTAAAGTTTGAACAATTTGACGATCTAGATCTTCACGACTGGGAAAATGACGATGATTGAGCAAAACGGCAGGTACGTCACGATTTGCAGCTCGAACTGCGACTTTCGCTTCTGGGTTGTTGTAAATTAAAACTTGAATTTTAGCATTAAGTCTACCTTGGGCGATCGCCTCTGCTACAGCTTCAAAGTTACTGCCATTTCCCGAAGCAAGTATACCTAGTTTAATTGGTTCTCCTGGTATCCATATATCAGTGGGATCGACCGGAGAAATTAAGCTGGCAGTAGAGGCGGTGGTTGCTGGGATCGTCATACAGCATTTTATCGAGCAAGGTGTTAACTCAGTCATTATCCATCATTCGACCGGCGATCGCCTTACTCTAGTGTTAAAAAATTGCTAGGAACAGTTATCAGTTATCAGTAAAGAAGGGATGTAGGGTGTGGGGTGTGAGGTGTAGGGAGAATTCGGAATTCGGAATTAATGCATGAATTTTGAATTTTGAGTTGCTTCCTCTGCCCCTCTGCCCCTCTGCCCCTCTGCCCCTCTGCCCCTCTGCTCCCTGCTCCCTACTCCCTGCTCCCTTTAATTAGTAAAATAGCCCTACAAAGTTAAAATACAAAGTATGGCTTTTGAGCGTTCTCGCAAGCAACTGCTAGATAACGATGCGATCGCAGCATGGATTTTTCTAACGCCAGCGCTGCTCATGCTAGGAATATTCCTAATATTTCCCATTGCTTATCTGTTTTACCTTAGCTTCACTACAGGAAGTTTTACTGCTGCTGGCGTGCGCTGGGTGGGGTTTAACAATTACTTACGGCTAATTCTCAATCCTGATTTTTGGCAAGTTCTTAGTAACACTTGCTATTTTACCATTGCTACAGTAATTCCCAGCCTAGTGATTCCTTTAGGTTTGGCAGCACTATTAAACCGCAATATAGCTTGGCGAGGGTTATTACGCAGCGCCTATTTTCTCCCTTCAATTGTGTCTATTGTCGCCGCTGGGTTAGGATTTCGCTGGCTATTTCAAACCGATGGACCAGTCAATACATGGTTGAATGCAATTGGAATTTCTCCGATTCCCTGGCTAGGTAGTAATATTTGGGCAATGCCAGTCATCATTTTATTGAGTATTTGGAAGCAGCTAGGCTTCAATATGGTGGTATTTCTAGCAGGATTGCAAGCAATTCCTCCCAGTCGTTATGAAGCGGCAGAATTAGATGGAGCAAATGCTTGGCAGCAATTTTGGTACATCACTTTACCAGGATTGAGACCGACGTTAATCTTTGCTACGATTACAACGGCAATTTTTACTTTGCGGGGTTTCGAGCAAATTTATGTCGTGACTGGTGGAGGACCTTTAAATTCTACTAATATTTTAGTTTATTACATTTATCAAGAAGCTTTTGGGCAATTTGATTTCGGTTACGCTGCGGCTGCGGCTACAGTTTTGTTATTGGTAGCGCTAGTTTTAGTTTATATTCAGTTGCGAACTTGGGACGAAGAGTAGAAGCACGTCATATATATTTTTTGCTACAAATTAACGAAATACAACTAAAGAAGATGCTGTTTTTGCTTTCTGCCTAGCTCTTTCTATCTCACTCATAGTTTGTAATGAAAGAAAACCAAAACCTACCTTGGAAGCCATATCGAGGAGAGTAACAAACATTGTTTCCACACTCAGATTTAAGAAATTCAAACCTGCGGGACTAAGAATCCAGATTATTGGGTAAAATGTCCATATTGTCAAGTGAACTTTTAGCAGTTTGTGGAAAGCTGGAACAACTCTAGGGAAGGTACGTTCTACTTGTCTGCGATATTGATGAAGGAGAAGATATACAGTAGCACAGTAAGCTGCACAACTGACAATATACCAAATATAATTAACTGGATAGGGTGAAATAGTAGCAACAAAACCAGCAGCAATTGTATAAGCATTTGCTCCCAATAAACTAGCTGTAGTTGTGATACTAGTTTTACCGAGATATGTGAGAATTAATAGCAATAAAGGTGTAGAAATAAACCAGGAAACGTATCTGACCCAAAAAATGGGACGACCGTTAATAAAGTCTACTCCTTGACCGAGAGCCATAATTAAATACAGTCCAGCAGCGATCGCGCAAACGAAAAAGTTGAGCGTATACAAAATCTGCCAGCGCTGATTTTTCGCATTGTGAGCACCAATTCCAAAAACGATCGCACCGAACGACATACCAAATACGCCAAGCCACTGCCAGAGAAATGTCATAATTTTATAACTTATAACTTGCCATATAATCTACCATTGGTTGTGCGAACCAATAGTCACGCGAGAACTACCAGCAACTGCTAGCATTTGCTTAGCTTGATTCAGATGTCCGTCAACTACATTACTCCCATACTGACTAATTGGCTAGTGTCAATTTTTTGAACTGTTGGCATAATTTGCGAATATGGAAAAGCGATGTTACATAACACTATCATTTGAGATTAACACTGTAATTCGAGAGCTAGTATGGTTAAATGTAATTCCTTAAGTTTCAGTAAATTTCATCATAATATTCATACTTGCCTCATGCAAACGCTCGGTCTCGATACTTAGCGCTCGTCCCTCGTCATTCCAAAGAAAAAGCCTAAATCAAGAAATTATCTTTCTGAGTTAGGCTTTCTGAGTTAGGCTTTCTAGTTTAGGCTTTTACGTGCAGACTATGAGGAGATGTAAATCTTCTTCCTCATATCTCCACTAATATCCCAACTATCTGAGCAGCTTGCTGCTCTACTTGCTAAAAGCGTCCTTAATGGTGTCAACAGTGCGCTTGACAGCGTTCATGTTTTTATCTACTGCTTTTTCAGTCCGAGCTGCATCTTCCTCAGCTCTTTGCTCGATCCGATCCCGATCGCGCTTGGCTTTGCGCTCAACGCCACTACCCTCGTCGTCAGCTCGATCGACTTTAGCAGCATTTTTGTTGGCAGTTCGCTCAACTTTGTTTGCCGTATCCCGGATCAAATTCTTGGAGCCTTTAGCAACATCATCAGCTGCCTCTTTAGTTCGATCGCCCATATCTGCCGCTGCAAGCGAAATCGGAGCGGGACTAGCCATTGCTACAGGATTTGAGAACAAGGCAAAGTGCCATACAAAGGCGATCGCAGACAGAAGAAATAGCGTTGTTGCCAGAAAACGTCCCAAAGTCGAAACTTGTTGCTTCAAATATGTCAGTTTCATCGGATACAATCTCTATACGATTTAGCATTTACAGTACTCCAACTAACTCATCTGCTAGATCGTTCTGTGGATAGAGGGTTATCAAGTTACTCAGTTGTTAACTAAATTTCCTCCTTTCGGTAGACTAGAAGTCGTTCCTTAATTTAATCCTCGCCAGTAGCAACAGTCATCCCATTTGATTTAGAGAGCTGATGGTTTGAAGATTACGGGTACTACATCCATCGATCGCCACAAGGCGATCGCAGATTTAAACGAAGAACATCACAATGGTGGATGCATCGTTAAGACACGCCACTTATATTTGCGTAGCGGTAGCGGATGATACCACCAGATGACGATCCAAGAGCAATGAACCAATAATGAATGCAAAAATTAAAAATCAGCCTGGAAGACCGCGTAGTGTAGAAGCCGATCGCGCTATTCATAGAGCCACCTTGGAACTCTTAGCCGAGGTAGGTTACGATCGCATGAGTATAGAGGCGATCGCTAGCCGTGCAGGAGTGGGAAAAACCACGATTTACCGACGCTACAATTCAAAAGAAGAACTGGTGGCAGATGCGATCGAAAGCCGTAGAGAAGACGTAGAAATTCCAGATACGAAAAACTTTTGGAGCGATATCGATTTAATTATTGCCAGTGCTACCCAGATGACCTTAGATCCTCTGGGACGGCAAATTGTGGCTTTAATTATCAGTACAGCATCTAACAATCCCCAGTTTGCTCAAGTTTACTGGGCGAAATATCTCCAACCCCGTCGCCAAGCCTTTACTGCTGTCATCGCACAAGCAAAAAGCAGACAGGAAATTGCCACAGATATAGATGCCGATCTTGTCTTCGACCTTATTAGCGTGATCATGCTTTATGGGTTGGTATTTCCACCTGTAAATGAGTCGTATCAAGCATACGTTCGTCGTGCTGTTGGTTTAGTTGTAAAAATGTAGTTGTCATCTAATTTTGAAAACTTAGACTTCAACCGAATGTCTACTCTACCATCGGGATGCAATCTTCGCCCCGCCAATGCTAAGGATACTTGGGCGATTCGGAAGTTGGTGCTATCGGCAAAACTCGACCCGACGCAGTTACGCTGGCAACAATTTTCAGTCGTTGAATGCAACGGACGAGTAGTTGCTTGCGGGCAGTTACGGGCTTTTGCTGGGGCGCAAGAATTGGGTAGTCTAGTGGTTGCCTCTAACTGGCGGGGTAAAGGTTTGGGAACATACTTGGTGGAATATTTAATTGAACAAGCAACTCAGCCACTTTATTTAGAATGCTTGGGACGTAAACTAGCAGAGTTTTACACTCGCTTTGGTTTTGTTGCAGTTACATGGAAAGAATTACCGCGATCGCTCAAATTTAAGTTTGCTTTGTCTAACTTGGTAGCGAAAATCGGTGTTCCTGTAACAATTATGCGTTGTTCAAAGCTGTAGTCGTTAATCATACTAGGGAGCAGGGAGCGCACGAGCAGGGAGTAGATGAAAAAATTTTGGTTCAAGTAAGAACGCAATAAAACGCATGAGTCTATCTTTTGAGAGAAACACTGCTGTGATTCTTGCCATAAAATCAAAAAATAAGTTCGATAAAGCTTGGCGATAGTGTTACTATGGCAAACTCAAAATCGGCAAAAAAATCTGCTGCTCATATTGACAAAACTACAGCTAAAGAGACAGCAAAAATTGCTCGCGTTATGTCTCCTGAGACGGCTGTAGCAGACGAGTTACCACCAAAACCCGATTATCCCCGCTATCGCGTCACTCCCAACGAACCAATTCAATTAAGTCAAATCGACCCAGATACTTGTGAAAGCTATCAGAGCAAGAAAGAAATAGAAGCAGAATTAGAGTATTATCGCGATCGCTTGAGTTTGTTACAAGAACGCCTGTACGCCGAGCAGCAGCGCAGTCTGCTCATCGTATTGCAAGCGATGGATACTGGTGGTAAAGACGGCACAATTAAACATGTTTTTCAGGGGATCAATCCTCAAGGTTGTCGAGTTTGGTCTTTTAGAAATCCCAGCCAAGAAGAATTGAGCCATGATTTTTTGTGGCGATACCATCAGCGAACACCGCAAAGAGGCATGATTAATATTTTTAATCGTTCTCACTACGAAGATGTATTAATCGTGCGCGTTAAACAACTCGTACCGGAAGCAGTATGGCAGAAAAGATATCACAGCATTAATGAATTTGAACAAATGCTGGTTTTAAATAATATCAGTATTATTAAGTTTTTTCTACATATTTCTAAAGACGAACAAAAACGTAGATTAGAAAAGCGACTGGAAGATCCAGATAAGCGATGGAAATTTTCAATTAACGATGTCAACGAGCGGAAATTATGGGATGATTACCAACAAGCTTATGAAGATGCAATTAATTATTGCTCTACAGAGTATGCTCCTTGGTATGTCGTTCCAGCAAATAAGAAGTGGTATAGAAACTTAGTTATTGCTCGGGCGATCGCCGATACGTTAGAAGCAATGAATCCACAATATCCAGCAGCAGCGCAAGATATAGAAAATATCATTATTCCTGATTGACAGTTATCAGTTGTCAGGGAGTAGGGAGTAGGGAGCAGGGTGTAAAAAGATTTTGACTTTTGACTTTTGTTGATGCTTATTCCGAGCGCAAAGCTTTAACCGGATCGAGTTGGCTGGCACGGAGAGCGGGAATAAAACCAGCACCCATACCGACTAATAAAGCTGAAGCTAGCGCTAGACTTGCCGTACTGGGTTCAAATTGGTAGGGTAAGTTAAATGTATCGGCGACTGCAACAGCGAGCCGTTGGCGAAAGAATTCTAGCTCTGCTCGGCTCATTTGAGCGCTCAAGTCGCTGCCTGCTTGCCAATTGAGTCCTACCATAATCTGAGGCGCGTCTCTTTCTGCTAATCGTTGGGCAATAACAATCCGGCTAATACTACCAACTTGAAGCGTAGCACTGACCGCAGCCACACCCATAAATACCCCTAACGCCGTCAAAGCAGAACGCAGGGGATTGCTACGCAAAGAGTGAAAGGTGAGGACTAGCAGTTCGACTAGTGAAAGGCTCATTAGGTAATTGGTAATTGGTAGTTGGTAAAAGAGTGGTGCGTGGTGCGTGAGAACAAGACACTGCTAACTGGTCACTGGTCACTGGTCACTGGTCACTGATAACTGCTCCCTACTCCCTGCTCCCTTTCTTCACTGGTCACTGATAACTGGCGTGCCTGGGGTCAGGGTGGCTTCGGCAGGGGGTAAAATTACTTTTTCGCCAAAGTTCAGTCCAGCAGCAACTTCGGCGGTGAGTAACCCTTCTAAACCCAATTTAAGATATCGTTTCTGAGCTTTGTTTTGACTATCTTGTACCCAAACAAAAGGACGTTGTTCGGTGCGTTGAATAATTTCTGAATTCAAGACTAAAACGTTGCGCCGCTGCTCTAGTACGATTTCAACGTTTACGCCGCTACCTGGAATGAGCGATCGCGTGGGGGTGTCGAGCTTGACTGTTGCAGGTACTCTAGGTTGATTCGAGCGATCGCTACTACCACCACTACGACCACTTTGTTTTTGACTTTCTTCGGGAGTAACAGCTTGGGGATATACACTTTGGATTTTACCTGTAAACGTTTTGGCGTTAGGAGCGATCGCGCTGACGCGAACCACTTGATTGACTTTTACTTGGGCGGCGTTCAGGGGAGAGAGCAAAAGTTTGATTTTCACTTGCGCCGGATCGCCTACCGTTAATAGATCGGTACGCAACTCAACTCCATCACCATTTTTGACGCTGACTCCCAAAACCGTGCCATCTAGCGGCGATCGCACTAATGTATCTTGGAGTTTTTGCTGAATGCTTTGACGCTGAAGTTGCTCGATCTGAAGTTGGATTGTCGCATTCTGAGCCTCTAACTGAGCGTTGCGGATGTCAGCTTCATTCTGCCGCACTTTATCCTCTAGCTCTTGGACTTGTTGTTGCGCCACGGCTCCTTCCTGTGCCAAAGCGTCTAGTTTTTTCCGAATTTTTTCATCGGCAATTAACTGTTCCTGAGCTTCCAAGATTTTTTGGCGATTGCGTACCAAAGTAGCTTGCGCCTCTAGGATTTTCAATTGCTGGTTAGCTAAAGCGGTTTGGCGCTCGGGATAGCGGAGAATGACGAGTACCTGACCGGCTTTCACTTGATTTCCCGGCTGTACTAGCGCGCGATCGACAGCGCCTTCAGTGGGCGACTCGAGCGTTCGTTGTCTCTGAAGTTCCACAGTACCGCTTTCATCAATTGTAACGCTCTTTCATCACTCTAGGCAGAAGAAAATGAGAAATCCTCGAAATCTGAAAGGTCTGGAATAGCGCCTCGCATTCGATTCATCAAGGCAATCAGTGTTGAAAAGCCAATTGATAAATGTGCAATAGGAAATACGATTAGCCAAGGTTTAATTAGATTACAGAAGATGAAAGGTTGAATAACCAAACGTAGATTGTTGAGCAGATTTTTCCATCCTTGCCCGAAGTCCCACCACTCATGCTCTTTAAACTTTTCCACAATTGGATCTGAAGCTGAGTGGATGCCTTGGTTGTCAGCATTATTCAAAACTTGAGAGTGAAGACTCACCAAGAGGTAGGCACTCATTACTAGTTCCCACCACTTCTCTATTTGAGCATAAGCCGTTACCCGAAAATCAGCAATACTAGTTCATTCTTACTCTGCTTTAGTCCAGACTCCACCCAGTTTCTTAATCCATACAAATTTCCGACTTCTTTATACTTAATCCCAGAAACTTTGGTCATAATCAACTCCTTTGAATTTTTTGGGAGAGTCTTTGGAGCTGTAGTAACTTGCCAATACTGAATTTGACGACGCTGATGCATTTGGCGATAAAAAGATAGTCCAGCCTTATTGTCCTCTCTAGTTGTCGTGAAATTAGTCGCGTTATTTATTGAAGGCTGGACTATCTTTCCAGCCTTACCCCCAAAACCAAAAATGATTTCTTGAATATATCGTTTCTCTTTTGTCCCATCAGAAAAAATCCGGTCATAGGGTCGCCAACGGTTGTGTCTTACTTTTTGTCCCTGTGGTAGCCAAACACCATGATTACTACGAATTGCGACTACAAAATCTAGTTTTAACTCGTACAATACACTCAAAAAGTTACTATCGCTTTCACCATACAGACTATCTGCAAGTACTAACTTGAACTTCAACCTGATGGCTTGAAGTTCTCGAATCATGGCAGCAGCAATTTCTGGCTTGCTGAAATATCTGTCTTTTTCTAATAATCTTTCTTTAGGCTTATAGACTTTAAACAACAAAGGAAATGTCATCCCTTCCAATAAACCGTATGCAGTAACTACAACTATCCCCTGCTCAACTTTTCCGAGATTTCCGATATACTGTCGTTTGACGTAATCGGTTGTATCTCCTTTCTTTTTATCTCCTATTTCATCAATAATTAGTACGAACTCTCGTCCTGCTAAAACTTGTAGAATTAGCTTCGATCTTGCCTCTGTCAAAGATTTTACTATCCAGGGTGATTCAGTCAGAAAGTGTAATAATCGAATGGCACTAAGATAAGGTCGAAGCTATCGAGGAATAAAGGTTGCAGCTCTTGTGGGATTTGGAGAAGAGTAGACAGATGAGGGAATCGCAGACAAGCAAACGTTAATGATTCGGCTTATGAAGCAGGTGTTGTCTATTTTTCTACAGGTAGAAAAAGCTTCCAAGCCCGTAAAATACGAATTTGATGCTTGGAAGCGAATATGTCTACTACTACTGTGCCGAATCGTGTAAGAATTCTCAAGGAGAAATTTAGCCGAAGCCTAGGGCTACCGTTCCAAAAACTACTGCCAGAGTCAGAGATTGAAAAAGCACTTAATGAATTAAAAATTAAATATCGTCGTCGGCTGTTTGACCCGCTTGTAACCCTATGGACATTTTTATCTCAGGTTTTAGATGTTGATAAAAGTTGCCACAATGCAGTGAGTAGAGTTATTGCTTATTTAGCGGCTGAAGGAGTAGAAATTCTTTCAACGGATGTGAGTGCTTACTGTCAAGCAAGAGCAAGGCTACCAGAACAGTTATTAGAAAAAATTTTTGGTCAGGCGGCACAAAGTCTAGAAGAAAAAGTCACAACGGAATATTTATGGTGTGGTCGAAGTGTAAAAGTGATAGACGGTTCAAACGTGTCAATGCCTGACACAGTGGAAAATCAGAAAGCTTACCCTCAGCCTACTAGTCAAAAACCTGGTTGTGGTTTCCCAATTGCTAAAATTGGTGTTTTATTTAGCTTGGCTACAGGCGCTGCCATTGCTCTAGCTATTGATGTCATCAATACTCATGATATTCAATTAGCTAGGAATCTTTATAAATTTCTTCAAATCAAAGATGTACTTTTAGGGGATAGGGCTTTTTGTGCTTATGCCGATTTGATTTCCATTACAAGTCTTGGGTGTGACGCAGTATTCCGTAAACATCAGTCTCGAAAAACCTCAATGCGAAAAGGTAAAATTGTCGGTAATTGTGACAAGTTTGTAATTTGGTATAAACCTCAAAAATGCCCTACAGGGTTAAGCAAAGAGGAATTTGCCGCTCTTCCCCTAACTTTAGCTGTGCGAGAGATTTATTACTACATTATTATCCCTGGCTTTCGGACTCAACAAGTTAGCTTGATTACAACTTTATTGGATACAGAAACTTATCCTACATTAGAAATTGTCAAACTTTACGATGACCGTTGGGATGTTGAAGTAAATCTAAAACATTTGAAATCCACTTTAGGAATGGAAGTTTTACGATGTAAATCTCCTTCTATGGTACGCAAAGAACTTTATGTTTATTTGCTTGCCTACAATCTACTACGTGCCTTAATGTGGCAGGCAGGTATAACTTATAGTACGCCGCCACTACACTTGTCTTTACAAGGTACTCGTCATCATTTCGATAATTTTATTCCGGAATTGTTGGGAAACTCTGAAGTCAAATGCCACCAGATTTATCAAATTTTACTCAAAATTATCGTTCACAAACCAATCCCACAGCGTCCTGGTCGGGCTGAACCCAGAGTTAGAAAGCGTCGCCCCAAAGCTTACCCATTGATGAAACAACCCAGAACTCAATTACGCCGCCAATTACAAGCTGTTTGATTTAATAGCGTTGTGGCTTATCTTAGTGCCATTCATCTATAGTCTTTGGAGTGGCGATCGCCCGTTTTAAAAAGTTTGCGATCTAGTGAAAATATTTTCAAACGGGGTATAATTATGGCAACAATGGGAAAATACTGCAAAGCTTATCCGCTCAAGAAGTTGCGTGAGTTCAGT
>NZ_JBOFLP010000171.1:0-31914 GCF_051657925.1 Chroococcidiopsis sp. | reverse complement strand
AATAAACCAATGCGTCTAGTTTTACAAGGCGTGGGGACGCGATTTGACCAATTTTACGATCGCCTTTGGCAACCTGAAGAAATGCCGCAAACTCGATTGGTTTTTATCGGTCGCAGTCTCAATCCTACTACAATTGAATCTCAATTAGTAGCTTTGCCGAACTAAAATTGCATTCTTGTTAGGGTGTATCGATCGCACACCCTCACAGACTATGTATTTCTTCTAATTTTTAGAAACAATAATGATTTATCTATGGTTAGTAAAATCAAGACTATCTTAATTTTGTATCGTAAATAACCATTGTCTAGAAGATGATACAATAAGCTGAGCTATTACTTCTATACCTATAGAAATAATCCTATAGCATAGGGTTGTAGCAGCCTAACTATCAGGTTTAATTGTATGGACTGGTCATTACAATCGCTAGATCGAGACAACGCCAGTGCTTCACAATCGGACGAGTTGACGATCGCCGAAACGGTTGATTTGACGAATTGCGATCGCGAACCAATTCATATTCCTGGGTCTATCCAACCTCACGGTATACTTTTTGTCCTACAAGAACCTGACTTAATCGTTGTACAAGTTAGCAAGAATGTTTCCGATATTATTAAAATTTCAGCTCAAGAATTACTAGATAAACCATTAAGTTATTTACTTAATTTGAAGCACATTAATTCAATAAAACAATGTTTATCGCAGGAATTTGATAGTGTAAACCCCTTAAAAGTAGCCATAAAAACTCAAGACAAAACTCTAGTTTTTGATGGAATTATTCATCGCAATATAGATAATTTACTTATTCTAGAGCTAGAGCCAAGAAGAACGAATAAAAGTAGAGACTTTTTTGATTTTTATCATTTAGTCAAAAACCCGATCGATCGGACGCAAAAGGTACATACTTTAGCAGAAATGTGCCAAATTGTTGTGAAAGAAGTTAGAAAACTGACTAACTTCGATCGCGTCATGGTTTATCGTTTTAATTCTGAAGGTGCTGGCACGGTTATAGCGGAAGATAAACGCGAAGATTTGAATTCTTATCTTGGCTTGCACTATCCTGCTTCCGATATTCCTAAGCAAGCCAAGCATCTTTATACCCTAAATCTCCTCCGACTCGTTCCCGATATCAATTACCAACCTGTAGAAATTATTTCTACTGATTCAGATAACAATAAGACTTTGGATTTGAGTCTTAGTATTTTACGTAGCGTTTCTCCGATCCATATTGAGTATTTAAAAAATATGGGAGTCGGCGCTTCTATGTCCATTTCTTTGATTAAAAATAAAAAATTATGGGGATTGATTGCCTGCCATCATTCCTCAGCTAATTATCTCAGTTGTGAAGTCCGTACGGCTTGCGAGTTTTTGGGTCAAGTCATGTCCCTGGAACTGGCTGCCAAAGAAGATAATGAAGGCATGGACTACAAGATTAAACTCAATTCAATTTTATCAAAATTTGTTGAAATTATTCCTCAAGACGAAAATTTTGTTGAGAGTTTACTCCAAGATCGAATCAATTTATTAGAGTTGACTGCTAGCGAGGGAGTTGCTATTTGTACAGACAGTAAGGTATGGCTAGTTGGTAAAACGCCCCGTGAAACAGAAATTCAAGAATTAATTCAATGGCTCGAAACTCAAATTAATAATGACGTATACTGCACGGACTCGCTGCCAAAAGTTTATCAACCTGCGACAAAATTTAAAGATAGTGCAAGTGGTTTGTTAGCAACGGCTATCTCCAAAAGTCAAAATGACTACATTCTTTGGTTTCGTCCTGAAGTCATTCAAACTGTTAATTGGGGTGGTAATCCTTATAAACCAGTTGAGATACAACAAGATGGAAGTTTGCGCCTATCCCCGCGTAAATCTTTTGAATTGTGGCAAGAAACAGTAAAATTAAAATCTCTACCTTGGCAACAATGCGAAATTGATGTAGCAGTAGAACTGAGAAGTGCAATTGTAGGTATTGTGCTGCGTAAAGCAGCGGAATTAGCACGAATTAATAGTGAGTTAGAACGGAGTAATAGCGAACTCGATGCCTTTGCATATATTGCTTCCCACGATTTAAAAGAGCCATTACGAGGGATTCATAACTACTCCAGCTTTCTGCTTGAAGATTATGCAGATATTCTGAATGAAGACGGCGCATTTAAACTGCAAACTTTGGTACGTTTGACGCAGCGAATGGAGGATTTGATTGAATCTCTACTTCACTTCTCGCGGTTAGGAAGGATAGAACTTTCGTTCCAAAAAACGAATTTGAATGAATTGGTTAGTAACGTCATTGATGTACTAAATATTAGTTTGAAAGAAGAGAGAACTAATATTCGCATTTCTCGGAATTTACCAACTGTTGAATGCGATCGCGTCCAAGTTAGTGAAGTTTTTAGTAATCTAATTAGCAATGCAATTAAATATAATAACAAAGAAGATAAATCTGTAGAAATCGGCTATTTAGAATCTGAAAGTAACTCTGATGATAGCCAAAGTAATTCTTTTGTCTTCTATGTTAGAGATAACGGTATTGGAATTAGAGAAAAACATCTGGAGACCATTTTCCGCATATTTAAGCGATTACATGCACCGAATCGATATGGAGGTGGGACTGGCGCTGGTTTAACCATTGCCAAGAAAATTGTAGAACGTCATGGTGGGAAAATTTGGGTGGAATCAACTTATGGAGAAGGTAGTACGTTTTATTTTACATTGCACGGTTAATACTCTTTTAGTAGGGTGCGTTAGCGTAGCGTAACGCACCCTACCCGATCTACGTATTTCAGTTATCAGTTATCAGTTATCAGTGACAAATGACAAATGACAAAAATGGTACGAAATAATGGTCACTTCTTTCAAATTAGCAACTCAAGTTGAGCGTATGGCTAATAGATCGACCCAACCATTGCTGTTAATTGAAGATAGCGATGAAGATTTTGAAGCTTTCGGGCGGATAATGCGGCAGTTATCCGTTACCAATCCTATTCATCGCTGTATTGATGGTGACGATGCATTAGACTATTTATATAATGATGGCGAGTACGCCGATCTAGAGCGAGTACTTCGTCCAGCAATTATTGTTCTTGATTTAAATTTACCAGGTACAGATGGACGGGAAGTACTGGAACAGATCAAGCAAGACGAGGAGTTAAAAATAATTCCTATTGTAGTATTTACAACATCTTCCAATCCAAAAGACGTGGAGGTTTGTTATCGCTATGGCGTGAATGGCTACATTATTAAACCAATGGATGTGAAAAAATTAATGCATACGATTCAAATTCTCATTCAATATTGGTTTGAATTCGTGATTCTACCTCATAGTAGGAGGTATTGATGAGTTTTGAGAGAACAGTTCTCATCGTTGATGATTCTCCTGAAGATCGAGAAACATACCGTCGCTTCTTACTTGCTGACGATCGCTACCATTACATATTTTTAGAAGCAGATTATGGTGAGAATGGACTAGAAGTATGCAAACTAGTACAGCCAGATGCTATTTTGTTAGACTTTCACCTCCCCGATATTGACGGTATTGAGTTTTTATGCGAGTTAAAAACTCAATTCGGTAAAATTCAATTACCAGTCATTATGTTGACGGGACGAGGAAATGAAGATGTTGCCGTGCAAGCAATGAAAAGCGGTGCGGCTGACTATTTGGTAAAAGGAAAAACTACGTCAGAAAATCTTCGTTTAGCAATTCATAATATTTTAGAACGCGATCGCCTACAACAGCAATTAGAACAAAGCGAAGACAGATTTCGCACTTCAATTGAAAATATGCTCGATTGCTTTGGTATCTACAAAAGCCGGCGCAACGAGTCAGGTAAAATTATAGATTTTATTGTCGAGTATGTAAATGCGGCAGCTTGTACTAATAACCGCATGACAGCAGCAGAACAAATTGGGAAGAACCTCTGTGAAATTTTGCCTTCCCATCGACAAACTGGATTATTTGAAGAATACTGCCAAGTTGTAGAAACAGGCAAACCTTTAATCAAAGAAGCGTTAATTTATTCAGATAGATTTAACCAAGAATATTTAACCAGAGCTTTTGATATCCACGCAACAAAATTAGATGACGGTTTTGTGGCTGCTTGGCGAGATATTACCTCACGAAAACAAGCAGAAGAACGGCTAAGGTTGTTAGAATCAGTCGTTGTCAATGCTAACGATGCCGTCATAATAACCGCGATCGCCCCTATAGAGGAGCCAGGACCGCGAATCGTATATGTCAATCAAGCATTCACTAACTTATCTGGCTATACCTGTGAAGAAGTTGTAGGCAGATCGCCGCGTTTTCTCCAAGGTGCTAAAACCGATAAAGCAGCGCTCAAACGTATTCGGGATGCCTTAGAAGCCAGACAAGCAGTACAAGAAGAACTGATTAATTACCGTAAGGATGGCTCGGAGTTTTGGGTAGACATTAGCATTACACCTATCGCTGATGCAGCAGGACAGTATACTCATTTTGTTGCCATTCAACGCGATATCAGCGATCGCAAACAGAGCGAAGTCGAAAACGCCCGTATGCTGGAACTAGCCCAGCAAGCACAGATAGAAGCTGAAGCCGCTAACCGTGCCAAAGATGAGTTTGTGGCAATGGTGTCTCACGATTTACGCTCCCCCTTGAATGCGATTCTGGGTTGGGCAAAACTGCTCAAGACTCGTCGAGTAAATGCTGAAACTGCTGCTCGTGCCTTAGACGCGATCGAGCGTAACGCCCAATCTCAAGCAAAATTGCTCGAAGATCTGTTAGACGTGTCGCGCATGATTCGCGGCAAACTAGAACTAAAAGAGAGTCAGTTCGATTTAGTTTCCCTGGTAGAAGAGTCGGTTGAAACTACTTTTCTTGCTGCTAGCGCCAAGCAGATTCATTTAGAATTCGGAATTCAAAATTCAGCAGTCGGAATTATTGTTTCTGGCGATCGCGATCGCTTACAACAAGTCTTGGGTAACTTACTCTCGAACGCCATTAAATTTACTCCCGAAGGTGGCAAAATTAAAGTCCAGTTGTCATTAGCAGGGAGCAGGGAGCAGGGAAGCGGGCAGAGGGCGAGGTTTCCTCGCCATCGGAGCCGCGTAGCAGGGAGCAGAGGAGAATTCACCACTCACCACTCCTATGCTCAAATTCAAGTTATCGACACGGGTAATGGTATTAGTCCTGAGTTTTTACCGCACGTCTTCGATCGCTTTCGTCAAGCTCAGAGTCCTAATAAACAAGGAGGATTGGGGCTGGGATTGGCGATCGCCCGTCACATCGTAGAATTGCATGGTGGTACAATTCACGCTGCAAGTCTTGGTGTAGGACACGGGGCAACATTTACGATCCAGTTGCCATTAATGCCTCCAAAGTAGGGCGATCGCACATTGCAGACTGCGCCCCTGGCTTGGTTGCAGCTAAAGCGCCCGCCGCTGCACCCCATACTACTGCTTGTCTCAAGGGTAGTCCTTCTACTAGTGCCGCAGCTAAACCACCATTGAAGGCATCTCCTGCGGCTACCGTATCTACAGCCGTGACGGAGAAGGCGGGAGTAAAAAATGTTTCTGCTTGAGTAGCACAGACGACACCCTTAGCACCAAGTTTGACGATCGCGTTACCCACACCTTTTTGTAACAAAGCCCGCGCTGCTTCGGTTGCAGCTTCTCGTCCATCTACAATAAAGCCAACTAATCGCCCCGCTTCAGTTTCGTTTGGGGTGATGATATCGACCAAGGGATAAAGTTCGTCTGGTAAGTTTTGGGCTGGTGCAGGATCGAGAATGACTTGAATTCCTGCTGCTTTTGCAACTTGGGCGGCTGCAATAACGACGCTGAGGGGAATTTCTAGTTGGAGGAGTAGTATCGATCCTCCCAACCCCCCTTGGGAAGGGGGGCTATTTGTTCCCCCCTTTTGGAAAGGGGAGCTAGAGAGGATTTTTAATACACTCTGGAGACGTTCTACATCTGTCTCATCGACTCGTCCATTTGCCCCAGGAGTTATGATAATTTGGTTTTCACCATTGTCATCAACTGCAATCGCAGCTACCCCAGAACTGATACTTTCATCGACTAATACATTTTCAGTTCGTACTCCCGCCGCTTGCAGACTGGCTAATAATTCCCGACCGAAATTATCTGCGCCAACGCGCCCTACCATGTAAGAGGGAACGCCCAATTTAGCGATCGCAACTGCCTGATTTGCGCCTTTTCCCCCGGGTGCGGTAGCAAAACTATGTCCCGTTAATGTTTCCCCAGGTAAAGGTAATCTGGGTGTTTTGCTAACTAGATCGATGTTGATACTACCGAATACGATTGCAACCATGAGCGGAAAGTCAAAAGTCAAACATCAAAGGTCAAAATCTACCTTTCATCTCTTACCCTACTCCTGTACGGGCGGGTTTAACTGCCGAACTATTTGTTCTGGTACAAGTATCGTCAAAAAACCCGCCCCTACGATTCCCTCGTTTACAAAATTTGCGATAAAAACTTGCGCGTCCGTTCTTCTTTGGGGTTTTGAAAAAATTCTTGGGGTGGGGCTTGTTCGACTAACATTCCACCATCCATTAAAACGATGCGATCGGCAACTTCGCGGGCAAACCCAACTTCGTGCGTCACGACTACCATTGTCATCCCCGATCGCGCTAAATTCCTCATCACATCTAACACTTCTCGTACCATTTCTGGGTCAAGCGCTGATGTAGGTTCGTCAAATAACATAATTTTAGGCTGCATTGCCAACGCCCGGGCGATCGCTACCCGTTGTTGTTGTCCGCCAGAAAGTTGTCCTGGGTACTTTTGCGCTTGTTCTAAAATTCCTACCCTTTCCAACAGTTGCATGGCGACTTCTTCCGCTTTTTGCTTTTTCCAACGGCGTACCCAAATCGGCGAAAGAGTTACGTTTTGTAATACACTCAGGTGAGGAAACAAGTTAAATTGCTGAAACACCATTCCCACTTCTCTACGAATTGCATCGATGTTGCGCAAGTCGTGAGTCAGGGCAATTCCATCGATTTCAATTCGCCCTTGTTGGTAATCTTCTAAAGCATTAAACGTGCGGATAAATGTAGATTTACCCGAACCAGAGGGACCCATCACCACCACTACCTCCCCCCGATTTACGGTAAGGCTAACCCCACGCAGGACGTAGAATTTGTTGCTGCTGTACCACTTATGAACGTTCTCAGCAACAATCATTGGTTGTGAATTCTCATTTGTCATTTGTCATCAGTAGTTGGTGGTTGTTGACGGTTGAGGTTGACAGTTAACTGTCAACCTCAACCATTTACATTTAATTTCCGTTCTAAATAGCGACTTGCAGTAGACATTCCATAACAAAAGAGCCAATAGAGTAAGCCAATGAATAAATAAACTTCGGTATAACGTCCGAGGAATTGGGGTTGTGCCAAAATCGAGCGAGAGATTCCGGTTAATTCTAGTAAGCCAAATAGAGCGAGTAGAGATGTATCTTTAAATAAACCAATAAATTGACCGACGATCGCGGGAATTACGGCTTTAAGTGCCTGGGGTAATACGATCAGTAACACAACTAAAGGCGAACTTAATCCCAAGGCTTTAGCGGCTTCGTATTGTCCTATAGGTATAGCTTGTAATCCACCACGGATATTTTCTGCTAAATACGCTGCACTAAATAATACTAGTCCGGCGATCGCCCGTAGTACGCGATCTAAATTGCGGAAGTTAGGCGGGAGAAATAACGGTAACATTACCTGGGCTAAGAAGAGAATGCCAATGAGTGGTAACCCGCGAATCACTTCAATGTAGAGGATCGATAAGATCCGGACTATAGGTAATGGACTTTGGCGACCGAGGGCAAGTAACACGCCAAAGGGAAACGACAGTACGATCCCGCAAATTGCTGTGAGTAGGGTTAGTAATAGCCCCGACCATACATTTGTTGGAACTGAAGTTAAACCCAGACCACCTCCAATTAACCAAATATTGACGATAAATACTAATCCCCAAGCTGGTGTTAGCCAAGGGCTAATACTAGTAGGTAATTTACGTCCAACTGCGTAGCCAACTATAGCAATAATGGCGATCGCTAATATCCACAAACGCGCACTCAGGTCTAAAGGTAGCAGTACAATAGCTGCAATAATTACCCCTAAAACACATAAAATTGTCCGGCTAAATAATGGTGACTTTCTGACAATATAACCCCAACAAAGCCCTACTAAACCGATAATCAGTCCCAGCGCCGTCCACACCCGCCAATACAATTCGGGAGGAAATCGACCGACAAAAAAGAGCCGCAAGTTTGCACCCACGACTCCCCACTGTGCCGTAGTTAATGCCCAACTAATAAAGTTACTCAGTCCCCAAATAATGACTGCTAAGCAAACAATTGTCAGGATACTGTTGTACCAAGTACTGAATAAATTTTTCTGTACCCAGTTAAGGGGAGATGTGGGTGGGTTAGGAGGCGCAGACGATTGGATTTGCAAGGGTCTATCTCTCCTTAATTTGCACGGTGCGGTTGTATAAATTCATAATCAGAGAGATGGTTAAGCTTGTGGTTAGATAGGTAATCATAATCAGCAACATCACTTCCACAGCCCGTCCCGTCTGATTAAATGTTGTGGAAGCAACAAAATAAACATCGGGAAAACCGACTGCGATCGCCAAACTGGAGTTTTTAGCTAAGTTGAGGTAGTGACTCGTCAAGGGTGGTATAATCACGCGCAATGCTTGCGGTAAAATCACCATTTGCATGATCCGATTTGGCTTCAGTCCCAAAGCACGGGCTGCTTCCCACTGCCCTTTTGGTACGGCTAGAATCCCCGCCCTCACAATTTCAGCAATATAACTACTCGTATAAATCACCAGTCCAGCGAGTAGGGCGCAAAACTCTGGAGACAGGCGCAATCCACCCTCAATCTGTCCCTGCATAACTTGCGGAATACTCAACCGAAAGGGAATACTGCGGGTCAAGACAAAAGCAACGATCGCCGCCCCTAAAATAGAACCCAAAGCATACCAAATTTGATGTCCTGCCTGTCCTCGTTCTACCATGACGCGCCCCCGCCAGCGCCACAAGGCGATCGCCCCAACAATTCCCGCCAGCAGTAACACCAACCAAATGCCTCCCCCCGCCCCAATTTCCAGCCACGGGAAAAATACGCCTTGTCCCGTCAGGTAAGCAGAACCAAGTAGAGCAATTGGATTGTCAGTTCCTGGTAAATTGATAAAAACGGCAAAGTACCAAAAAAATAGTTGCAATAGTAGAGGTACGTTGCGGAAGATTTCTACATAAGCAACAGCAATACGTCGTACTAACCAATTATCTGAAAGTTGGGCAACTCCAAAAATCAATCCGAAAATAGTAGCTAAAACCAGACCAATTGCTACCACTCGTAGCGAATTAATCAATCCTACAAAAATTGCCCGACCGTAGCTGTCAGAAGGATCGTAGGAAATGAGAGTTTCGCCAATATCGAAAGAGGCTTGGACTCCCAAAAAATCAAATCCTAACTGAATGCCTAATTGCCGCAGATTGTAAGTGAGATTATCCCAAATCAGGGCAATAAAAATTACCACCAACAAAACCGCGATCGCCTGTCCGGCAATCTGCCAGAAGCGATCGTCTCGTAATAGTTTCTGCAACTTCATGTAGCGGTAGTTGGTAGTTGGTAGTTGGTAGTTGGTAGTTGCCGCTCCTCTGCCCCTCTGCTCCCTGCTCTCTGCTCCCTGCTATCTAAATGGTGGAGCGTAGTGTAAGCCACCTTTCTCCCAGATATCGTTCTGACCGCGTGGTAAATTGAATGGCGTGCCAGGTCCGAGATTGCGGTTGTAAATCTCACCGTAGTTGCCGACTTTCCTCACCGCACGGGCAACAAAATCATTCGGTAAACCCGCACCTTGACCTAAATTCCCTTCCGTGCCTAGCAATCTTTTGACAACTGGGTCTTGGCTTTTGGCGAATTGGTCGATGTTTTTGGAATTAATCCCCAGTTCTTCGGCTTCAATTAAGCCAAAGATCGTCCACTTAACTGCATCAAACCAGCGGGAGTCTCCGTTTTTCACGGCAGGTGTTAGCGGTTCTTTGGATAAAAGCGCATCTAGAATAATATTATCTTGCGGATTTTTCAGCGTTGTTCGACGGGATACCAATCCAGAGCGATCGGTACTCACAGCCTGACACCGACCTTGTTCGTATGCGGCGTAAACGGCATTAGCATCTTCAAATACTAGGGGCGTGTATTTCACTCCAATTTTGCGCATTTGGTCGGCAAAGTTTTGCTCGGTAGTGGTTCCCGTCTCCATGCAAACAGCTTTACCCTGCAAACCCTTCAAGTCTTTTGTCCCAGCAGATTTCTTCACCATTACGCCCTGACCGTCATAAAACGTCACGGGAAGAAACTCCAGCCCTACCGAAGTATCGCGACTCATCGTCCAAGTCGTATTGCGACTGAGAATATCGACTTCTCCTGCTTGCAGGGCAGTGAATCTCTCTTTTGCGTTCAGATTGCGGAAATCGACAGCATTCGGATCGTCAAATAAAGCCGCTGCGATCGCCCGACAGATATCCACATCGAGTCCAGAATACTTACCTGCTTGGTCTACGTAGCTAAATCCTGGTAAAGTACCGCTGACACCGCACGCCAGCCTGCCGCGAGACTTAGCTGCATCTAATGTACCCCCTCCTCCCCCTGCGGCTGGGCTACTTCCTGTTTGGGCGGTTCCCTGTGGCTGTGGTGACTGGGAATAAAATTGGCTGCAAGCAGCTAAAGGAGTTGCTACCAGCGCAACACCCACTAGCAGTACACTCCTCTTAAACATGATAAATTTGTCCTACTCTTCTCTGTTTTTTTACGATGCACGCTCATACTAAGTGGTATCAACTGCCACAAAAGCGAGTGTTTCTCTGTAAATTTGATTAGTTAAACTCTACAGTAAACAGAGGCAAGAGGCGAGAAGCACTCTTGTCAGAGGCAAAATGCATACCTGTAGGGGCGCACCGCGGTGCGCCCCTACTAAAATACGTGAAAATTGCACCGTTAATTCTGATACGAACGACCGCGCCTATAAAGAGTTACTCCTAGAGCAATTCCAGGAATAGTCAAAACTGCTACCCAAGGAGAACGCCACCAATCAATTGTTTGCGTCGTGTAGCTGTTCCGATATCTGCTGCAAGGATAAGATTGAGCTGGATCGACAGAAGAAAATAAAACTCCACCTGCGATCGCAGTCGTGGATAAGATAACCGCCAACGATAATTTTGCTGCTTTCATTGTGCTTAACTTCCCTAGCTATTACCAGTTCAACTCAAGTCGCCTGACAGAAGCATTAATTTTTATAAATTGTAATTTTCTTCCCAACACTTTTCCAAAATTTCTTTCGACCTCAGCCGCCCTACACTATTGCCTGCTACCCTAGATATTCGTGTTGTTGCGCTGAAGCTCTGTTAAAGTTCTGAAAAAGCGACGTTATCGACGGGTTAAGCTGCGAAAATCTGGGCGTAGGAGTTGGTGTTGGCTGATACTACTACTGCCTACCTTATTGTGGCTGGGATACAAAGAGGTGAAAAGCCAGTTGGAGCCATATCAAGCAATTCTCGTCCTCGGTGGTTCAGTCCAACGGGAGCAGTTTGCGATCGAATTTGCACGCAACAAGCCAGATTTACCAATTTGGGTTTCTGGTGGTAGTCCGAAAGAATACGCCCGTAATTTATTTACCCAAGCTGGTGTCGATCGCAGTCGCTTGCATTTAGACTACCAGGCAGTCGATACGGTCACAAACTTTACTACTTTAGTCGACGAGTTTCAAAAGCGGGGCATCAAGAAAATCTACCTGATCACGTCTGACTATCATATGCGCCGTGCCGAAACAATCGGTCAAATTGTCTTAGGTAGTCGTGGGATTGATTTTACCCCGATTTCCGTTCCCTCCAAGCGATCGCCAGAACCATATAACAAAACCATCCGCGACGGAGGTAGAGCTTTGCTTTGGGTGCTGACAGGACGCACGGGTTCGACATTGACGAAAAGATAAGTCAGAAGTCGGGAGTCGGGAGTCGGGAGTCGGGAAAGGGAGGCAAGGGAGACAAGGGAGAGGGGGAGAAAATTCTCCCTTGTGTCCTCCCACACTTCCCACAATTCCCACACTTCCCACACTTCACGCACCGCTCTCTTACCTCTCACCTCTTGATAGATGTGATTTTAGATTTGACAGATTAAATTTATGTTGATTACCCATGTTTGTTTGTGGTGGCGATCGCGGTTCGATGAGCCACTGTTTATGTATCTATGATTATCGATCCAAGCAGTACAAAATTATTATCTCGCGCAAGCGATCGCTCTAAATTGGGTTTAGTTTGTATTACCGTTTCTAAAGCAGTCCGATATCGTACCATGACGCGGACGCGCTACCTCAAGTTGAGTGCAGCAGAACGAGAAACTGCCTTGCGAGAGCTTTATTTGAGCAATTTAACTCGCTTGGATGCGGCAATATCTTTTTGTCAAACGAACCAAATCTTCCTCTATCGAATGCCTTCGGGTTTGTTTCCCCTGAGTGACATGGAAGACGGCATCGGACAAGCTATCTTAGCAGAAATGGCTACCGATTTAGCAGCAGTGGGAAGGCGATCGCAACAACTGAGCATCCGAATGGTACTCCATCCCGATCAATTTGTGGTATTAAGTTCTGACTCGCCACAAGTCGTGGAAAACAGTATCAAAATTTTGACACAACATGCCCAAATTATGGACTTGCTCAGTTTACCGCGATCGGCTTGGGCGTGCATGAATATTCACGGAGGCAAAGCTCAGAGAACGGCGCAATTGGTGCAAGTTGTCAATCGCCTTCCAGAAGCAATTAAAAGCCGCCTCACTTTTGAAAATGACGAATACGCCTACAGTGCTGAGGAAATCCTAGCTGTCTGTCAGCAGGCAAAAGTCCCAATGGTCTTTGACGCTCACCATCACATCTGTCATGAGAAACTAGAAAGCTACGATCGTCCCTCTGTAGCCGAGATGTTCTATGCTGCTAGATCGACGTGGGAAAATCCAGATTGGCAACTCGTCCACATTTCTAACGGTGAAGCAGCTTTCAATGACAGACAGCATAGCGAATTTATTACCGTCATGCCTAGTATCTACCGAGAAGCACCCTGGATTGAAATTGAAGCTAAGGCAAAAGAAGAAGCGATCGCGGCTTTGACCAACAACAATTGGTGATAATATTTGCTGTTATCGCTCCTTAACTGCGAAACCTGCATTCTTGATGCGAGCAGAATTTGGTTGAAATCAATATGTCATCTCTGCAAAAAACTCAAATAGCATTTCGTCCAGTACGGCGCTTTCTCTGGCTAGAACGATTGATTGCTCTTGTGATTTTACTAAATTTCTTCCTTGTCTTGTTCGATTTATCATATATTCCCTGGCGAGACTTTTATTTTGAGAAAGTTCCTCAAATTGTTCAGCAGTACGATCCCATTAAAGGTATCGAACCCCATAGAGAAACAACCCGATATCTGGCTCAATTCCAACAAATCAAACAACAAATTGAGCAGACGGGTATTCAGTCACCAGAAGTCGAAAATTTATTAGCTCAAATGCGGCAACTTAGCAATGAGTTAATCGAAGATAACCCTTTTGCGATCGCCCAGAAAACCGGACATTTAGAAAAGATCAAAAATCAAGTCCGCGATCGCGTTCATATTAACTCAGCTCATCAAGCTTTCGATACTTTTTGGAGTCAGGCTTATCTCAATCGCGCCGGATGGGAGCGAGAATTAGATTTCTTTACAACAAATCTTCAACCGCTCATAGAAACCAACTACTATCGTGGAATTAATATTCAAGGTAAACTCCTCGATCGCTTTTGGCTAATTGATTTACCTTTTATTGCTTTTTTTGGCTTAGAGATTCTCATCCGTACTTTCATTATCAGCCGTCAAAGACCAGATTTAAATTGGCTAGAGGCACTGCTAAGGCGCTGGTACGATTTATTTTTCCTCTTACCATTTTGGCGCTGGCTGAGGATAATTCCAGTAACGATTCGGCTTTATCAAGCAGAACTAGTGAATCTCGAACCCGTCCGCAAGCAAATTAAATATGATTTTGTCACTAATTTCGCTGAAGAAATGACAGAAATTGTTGGCGTACGGTTAATCGATCAAATGCAAGATTCAATCGAACGGGGTGATGCAGCTGAGTGGTTATTGAGAGCGGGACGTTACCAACCCTATATCAATATTAATAACACCAATGAAGTGCAAGAAATTGCTAATCGCTTACTGCGTCTGACAATTTATCAAGTTATTCCCAAAGTACAAACTGATATTGAATCATTACTCCACTACAGTATTGAAAATGCCATTAAGAAAACTCAAATGTACCAGCAAATACAGCACTTACCAGGCATGGAAACTCTACCTCGTCAAGTTTCATCAAAATTAGCTAACGATATTTCCCAATCTACCTACACAACTTTAACAAATTTACTCGAAGATCCCGTAGTTATAGAAAAATCAAGTCACTTAATTCAAAACTTTAGTATTGCTCTAGAAACAGAAGTTAAAAAACAGCATAACTTACAAGCACTTGAATCATTATTTGTAGACTTACTAGAAGAAGTCAAAATTAATTACGTCAAAGATATTGCCCAAGGTGGAGTTGAAAGAAGTTGGGAAGAAGCAAATCAATTACGCCGCATCATCCGCCAGTAGAAGTAAATCTTCAGAGAAATGTCACGCAAAGACGCAGAGACGCTAAGCACCCTTTGCACCTTTGCGTCTTTGCGCAAAACAAATCTTAAAAATTGAATTCCCAGCTACAATGAAGAAATGTTAAGAAAAATTTATGAATGATGCAGAATACAGCCGATGCTGGAGCGAAGGCGATAACTCAACTGACAGCAATTAATACAGCTAAGGTGCTAACGGTTATTTGCCTAACAATTTGTGCAATCGTTTTTGGGATATCCGACTTACGCCAAGTTATTTATCTTTGTTTGCACGTTAGCTATTGTATGTGGTGGCTGCTAGAACAGTGGTTTTTTCCTAACCGACGACAGATATTTAACGAACCCATAGGAGTAGGAGGTTTTAGCTTCACTTTGATATTTGTCGGAGTATTCTATACCTTACCTGGATATTTAGCGTTTACTAACCCCGCACCTATTTCTGCACTCGCGATCGCGATCGCCATACCACTTTACATCTTCGGAACTCTAATTAATACCACTGCTGACATACAAAAACTAACTGCTAAGCAATACGGGGCTGGTTTAGTGCAGGATGGAGTTTGGAGATTTTCCCGCAATATTAACTACTTCGGTGACTTGCTACGCTATCTCAGTTTCAGCGTTATCGCAGGTTCTTTATGGGCTTATCTCGTACCAGGAACTATTACCCTCCTCTATCTCCAGCGCATCTCTCAAAGAGAACAAACCATGTCTGGTAAGTATAGCGAGTATGCAGCGTATCAAGAGTCTAGCAGCCGCTTGATTCCTTTTCTTTGGTGATTCAGGGCAGCATACCATATCCATTCTGAGAAGGCGTACAATCGTGCGCCCTCAAGCCATGCAAAAATTAGCAATACGTACTCATAACGAGTATGATATACTTGATTTTCAGGAAATATCTTTTTACAGATGTAAACCCAAGCAGCATGTATTTAAGTTGCTATTTCACCATTACTATCACTACCGCGATCGCAATTTATGAACGTTGTTCTTGTCGGATTTCTTGCTAGCCTACTCGCTGGGCTGGCAACTTTTGTTGGAGCTTTACCAATCTTACTACCAATTAATTTAACTCAGAGAATCCAGGGAATCATGTTGGGATTTGGTGGGGGAGTTATGTTAGCAGCTACAGCTTTTTCTCTCATCGTTCCAGGCACAGAAGCAGCAGAAAAGATTGGTTATTCCAGAGCGATCGCTGCTCTAATTATGGTTATAGGTATTTTATTGGGCGGATTGTTTTTACAAGTTGCTCATCACGCTTTACCACACGAACATTTTTTTAAAGGGCGAGAAAATTGTCGGGGGAAAAATATTAAACAAATTTGGTTATTTATTGCCGCGATTACAATTCATAACTTTCCTGAAGGATTGGCTGTAGGAGTAAATTTTGGGAGTGGAAATATCGAACAAGGACTACCAATTGCCATAGGTATTGGCTTACAAAATATGCCGGAAGGATTAGTAGTTGCCCTATCATTAGTCTCAGAAAGGTATTCTACTAGCTATGCTTTAGGAGTGTCTCTACTTACGGGTTTAGTAGAGCCTTTGGGCGGTTTAGTTGGTGCTGGCGTAGCAAGTATAGCTCAGTTTGTTTTACCTTGGGCAATGGCATTTGCAGCAGGAGCAATGCTATTTGTAATCAGCGATGATATTATCCCCGAATCGCACCGTAAAGGATTAGAAACAGAGGGAACTATTGGTGTCATGATAGGTTTTGTGGTAATGATGTTTTTAGATATTGCATTAGGTGGATAGTCAGTTGACAGTTATCAGTTGTCAAGAAATTGGTTTTGACTTTTAACTTTCGACTTTTGACTTAATCTTTCGATTCCAATTGTTTTATTTTACGCTCTAATTCAAACTCGCGATCGCTGACAATTGTTTCTAAATTCGCGATGCGTTGCTCAAGTTGTTTTGGATCGCTATTTGCTAACGATTTATATTTATTGTCATCGCGCCAGACAAAGTACGTACCTGTGGCAGCTCCAGCGATCGCGGCTAGCGGTAAAATAGGACCGCTCCTAGTTACACTCGAAAGCGGAATGCAAATTGCTAGCATTCCCGTAGCAAAAGCCCAAATTTTTGAAGTTGCAGCAACGCGGATATCTTTACTCATTGCCTGCTTCCCGTACGGAGATTACTGACAAACTATTTAATTTTAATGTAGCAGTGAATTTCCGAGTCTTTTCGCCAGCTTTGCAAAAATTTTACTGAGTTAGTCTGTTCCAGATAGCACTCATCTGCGTTTATCTACTTACTCATGCCTGCATCTGTCAAACAAGTCTCTACAGTAGAGATACAATGCTTTCGTGTTCCTTGATATTGTTCGTAATTTTAAGTACTTAAATTTTAAGTAAATATACGTAAACTACAGCGATCGCTTGGATACAATCGTGATTATCCATCTGTGTGGGATCTACCAAATAGTAGGTTTTCCATTTACAGAGGATATTTTTTTATTTTTGCCACAGCCTTATTGCCAATCTAAAAAATATGCGAAATTCAGTACAACTAGCGACTCGTTCGCTCAATTTGTTATGTGTTTTTGGTTTATTATGTACAACGCATTTATCTTTGCTAATACCTATAGTTCATGCTCAAACCCTTAATCAAATTGGAATTGACCAAACACAAGCGATACAACGCCAGCGAGTTGCCGTACTAGATTTTGATTTTGCCGATACTGGTAGTGTTAATTTTGCAAATCTCTTTGGTGGCGCAAGTCCAGCTCAAGGAGTGAGTAATTTAATTACGAATGCATTAGTTAAAGATGGTTCCTATAGTGTCATTGAGCGTAGTAAAATCGACGATATTTTGCAGGAACAAAACTTAGGTGCTTCGGGACGAATAGATCCAGAAACTGCTGCGCAAATTGGCAGAGTTTTGGGAGTTGATGCTGTTGTCATTGGGGCGGTGACTCAATTTAATATTGAAGCAAATAATTCTGGTAGCGGTTTTTGCGTTTTTGGAGTTTGTTCGGCTAAGCAAAAAAGTAGAGCGATCGTGCAAATTAATGCTAGGCTCGTCAGCACGACTACCGCAGAAATTCTTGCTGCAACTCAAGGTAAAGGGGAAGTCGATAAAAAAAGCAAAGCTTTAAATGTGAGCGGTATTTATCACGAGTCGAAACATGCCGATCCTGAAACTTTATTGAGTGCAGCTACAGAAATTGCTGTCAATGAAATTACGCGAGAAATTATTGCTTCTGCCTCCAAAGTGACTACAGCAGCTTCATTTATTCCTAATGTCAATGCTGTAGTAGCCGATGTAACTAATAATCTAGTAACCATTAACAAAGGACAGGAAGCGGGCTTAAAAACAGGAATGAAAATCTCAATCGAGCGAGTAGCCAAAGAAATTAAAGATCCTGAAACTGGCAAAACTCTCCGTGCCTTAACGTCTCCGATTGGCACGATCGAATTAATAGAAGTCGGTCAAGGTTTTGCGACTGGTAAGATCGCTGTTGGAGCAGGGATTAAACGTGGAGATATGGCAAAAGCAGGACAATAAAGAAGGCCGTTAGAATTTAAACGTAGGGTGGGCAATGCCCACCTTTTTTACATTTATGGCTCATGACCAATGACTCGTGACCCGTGACTCGTGACAAATGACAAAGGACAAATGACTCATGACAAGTCACCCATACCTGCAATAATTAAGATATTTAGAAGTTTCAAAAATCGCTTTTCAGGCAGAGTGACTATAGGGTACAAATACTAAAATGACTAATGCAAATACTAGCAATGCCAGACCGTTTTTCTACCCCAACCGTACCTTAGAGCGGGCGCGTCGGGCGCTGATTTGTTCTAGCTTTAACTTACACTTATTCCAGGCAATGATAGCTCAAAGCGTGCCAGTTATGGCGATCGCCGGCAATTCAGGCATGGAAAAAGGCTATAGCCAACGCCCATTAACAGAACTTGCAGTAGACAACGAACTCTTTTGGCTGATTCAAGTCGGTGTATTGCGGCGCGAGGTAGACGGACAGGGAATTACAGATAGTTTTCGGCTCACGCCTCTGGGTAGACAGATAGTAGAGCGATACGCTCAGCATGGTAAGTGGGATACTCCAACGTGGCGCGATCGCCTTTACAATAGCCTGAGTCGCTGGCTGCAACTGCCTTTTTAGGTGAATGCCTTAAATTTGTCAGCGTAAAAGTTAAGAATCAGCAAAAAAGGGGAAAAATAAACACAGAAACCCATCTCGGTCTGAAATTTCTGCCTTTACCTGCTCAAGCCGATAGCCGCATATGAAATCAATCATGATCGTGGGAACGACATCCCATGCTGGAAAATCAACGATCGCAGCTGCAATTTGTCGCATTTTAGCCAAACGTGGCTGGCGTGTAGCGCCCTTCAAAGGACAAAATATGGCGCTGAATGCTTATGTTACCGTTAATGGTGGCGAAATTGGCTATGCCCAAGCGGTGCAAGCGTGGGCGGCTGGCGTTGCTCCAATGGTAGAGATGAACCCAATCTTGCTCAAACCCCAAGGGGATATGTCTTCTCAGGTGATTCTCAAAGGCAAGGCTGTGGGAAGAGTCAACGCAGCGGACTACTACGAGCAATTTTTTCAACCAGGATGGCAGGCAATTGAAGAATCTCTGCGCCATCTGTCAGCAGAATTTGACATGATCGTATGCGAGGGGGCAGGCAGTCCGGCAGAAATTAACCTCAAGCACCGCGATTTAGCAAATATGCGGATCGCTAAGTATTTGAACGCACCAACGTTACTAGTCGTAGATATCGATCGCGGTGGTGCTTTTGCCCATGTCGTAGGCACGCTAGAATTACTCGAACCAGAGGAACGCAGTTTAGTGCGCGGGATTATCATCAATAAATTTCGCGGACAGCGATCGATCTTAGAACCGGGCATTAAGTGGCTGGAAGAACGGACGGGAATCCCCGTCATCGGTGTCATTCCCTGGCTGGATCATTCATTCCCCGCCGAAGATTCCCTCGATTTGTTTGAACGCAAGCCCTCTCGGGCTAAAGGCGAACTCAACATTGTCGTAATTCGCCTGCCGCGAATTTCTAACTTTACCGACTTCGATCCGTTAGAATCGGAACCCTGTATTGGTTTGAGATATCTCAGTCCCAAGCATGAATTAGGACATCCAGATGCGGTTATTCTTCCAGGGACGAAAACCACGATCGCCGATTTACTCGTTTTGCATAAAACCGGGATGGCAAAGTCAATTCAAAACTATGCAGCGGCTGGGGGAACGGTTTTAGGTATCTGCGGCGGCTTCCAAATTCTGGGGCAACAGCTAGCCGATCCAGAAGGGCTAGAGGGCGAAGCTGGTAGGTATCCAGGTTTAGGATTGCTGCCAATTAAAACGGCAATCACGATGCATAAAGTTGCTCGCCAGCGTCAAGTCATATCGAATTTTCCGCAGTCAGGATTGCCCGTGACAGGGTATGAAATTCACCAAGGGCGATCGCGTTTAGTGGAATTACCCCCCGCCCAAGCCAACGACTATCAACCCCTGTTTGACGATACCGGTCTTGGCATGGTAGATAGTAGTCAATCAATCTGGGGAACATATCTGCACGGAATTTTCGATAATGGACCTTGGCGGAGGGCTTGGTTAAATCGCCTGCGGCAACAAAGGGGACTCAAATCTCTACCGACAGGTATTTCTAATTATCGCGAGCAGCGAGAAGCAATGCTCGACTCCCTAGCAGGTATGGTAGAAACCCATCTAGACTTATCCTCTGTTTTGTCGCCTTAAAGTTAGGAATTATGACTGTGCGAGTCAATTTTTTACCCGATGATGTCACTGTAGAAGCCACAGTCGGAGAACCATTGTTAGATGTAGCAGACCGAGCGGGGGTTGTCATCCCCACCGGCTGTATGATGGGTTCCTGTCACGCTTGCGAAGTCGAGATCGATGGGGACGATACAGTATGCGCTTGTATTACTGCTGTACCACCTGGACAGGAACAGTTGACGATCGATCTTTATTTCGATCCAGCGTGGTGAGAATCAGTTAACAGTAACAGTTATCAATTATCAGCGATCGGGTATTGTAGGGGCGGGTTTGCCAAACAGCTTTGCATTTCATCGAGATTTCCGATCGACCCGCTTGACTTTTGACTTTTAACTTTTGGCTGTTGCTTTAGCCCGCATCAAAAATACCAAGGCAGCTATAGCCATTATCCCCGTCACGATTCCAGCAGTTCTATAAGTTCCAGCTATCCCTACGAAGTTAGTCAAAGGCTGGCTGACAAGGGGTGAGAGAAATTGCCCCAAAAAAAAGCTAGTAGTTAACCCACCTAAAACTCTCCCACGGGCTACACCAGGAGCGATTGAAGTGAGGCAAAAGTTCATATTTGGCATGAGTAAACCCAAACCTAAACCCGCGATCGCTAATCCTAGTAGAATCACCGCATAACCTGCGCCAAAACTTATCAATTCGTATCCCAACGCCATATTTAAAAAAGCAATGCCATAAATGCTAATAAAGCTGAGGCGGGCTTTGACGCGCTGGTACAATAACGAGCTAACCGCAGAACACCCAGTTGCAAGGGCGATCGCTAACCCGCTTTGAGAACTGCTTGCCTGTAGTAATTGCTGTAAGTAAAAGGGGAGTTGGACGGGAATTAGATAAAATACGATTTGCGAGATTAGGGCGATCGCATAAGTCAATACCACTAAACCAGTCGCCAAGCTGGTTGGTTCGTCTGCAACGTTAGTCCCAGCACCCTTTGTACGATTCGGTTCCGGTAGCAACAACACGACGCACGGTACTAAAACTAGGGCAATTAAGTAGATAAAAAAGGGCATCCGCCAATTGATATCGGCAAGAAAGCCCCCTAAAGTCAGGAAAACAACCCCTCCTAATGCCATAAAAGCAGCTTGGATACCCAAAAACTGCCCTCTCGCCTTTCCCGTATAGTAATCTGCAATCAACGCCGTCGCCGTTACCATCACCCCAGCCACACTCAAACCCAATAATGCCCGTCCGAAAAGGATAAAGCCGATCGCATTCAACCACAGCCCCGAACTACCTGCCAACCCGTATACGAGTAAGGCAATAATTAACACGGGTTTGCGTCCCAATTTATCGATTGTCGCGCCAACAAGCGGCGCAGCTACAGCAATAAATAGGGCTGGAGCTGTCAAAACTAACCTTACCCAGTAGTCTGCATTCGGCACGGTACTAAAGTGCTGCTTCATCGCTGGTAGCGAAGGTGCAATTGTTGCACCCGCCATGACAGTCAGCGTACTGACAAGTAGTAAAGTGATTTTGACAGGGGACGAGTTAGTTTGCTGCATCAGCTAAGCTCTGGGGATTTCACCATCTAAGAACCGAATCGGCACGCGATCGCCTACCTCTAGTCCTAATTCTGCCGTCGCGCCACTTCGTAGCTGAATCATTTGGTCTACCGTTGCCTTTGAGCTATACGTAGGGCAAGCAATTGCATCGCAAGGCTTTGCCTCTACTTGAATGGCTGCGATCTGTCCGTTTTGTAAATAGACGACATCCACAGGGAAGCGCATATTTTGCATCGAGACCTTAACTGGGCGAGGCGGATCGATAGTATACAGCATTCCTCTTGTCTCCGAAAGTTCGCCACGGTACATCAGTCCCATAGATTGTTGGTGCGCTGTTTGAGCAACTTCCAACTCAATTTCTTGTCCAGAAATTTGCGCTTTTGCACTTACAGGTAGAGATTGTGGTTGTTTTTCAATTTGAGCTTGAATTATTAGTAAAAGCAGACCGCTCACCAATGTAACTATGCAAAAAGCATTATTAGCTGAAATCTTCCGGTGCTTCTTCTGGGTCGCAGTTAACATAAAGCCCTCGCTTTAACGATTTCTTAACCGAAGCTATTCGACTTTTTAACCAGAAATCGACTAATTTCTTAACCAAAAATCGTCCTTGTAAATAGTTTAAATTAACTTTTACTTAAATCTTTTATCTAAAACAAAAAAACGAGTATTAAGTTTTATTAAGCCGAAATCAGCGAAAAGTTTTAGTATCTAAGTCGAGAAACTCAATTGGTAGGCGATCGCCAGTTTTTAAACCTAGCTCTAAAGTTCTTCGAGCCTGTAACTGCACCATCTGGTCTACTTTTACCTTTGAGCTATACGTGGGGCAATTGACTTCATTACAGGTAGGAACAGCTATTTGAATTTGCTGAATTTCCGTATTTCTCAGAAAAAGTGTATCGACTGGTACAAGAATGTTTTGCATGGAAAATTCGATCGCTTGAGGCGGATTGAATTCAAACAGAATTCCCCTATTTCTGGGAATTATAGTACGATACATTAAGCCTTGTGCTTCTTGCTCTGGGGTTTGAGGAACTTCTAAGTAAATTCTTTGCTTGGCAACTTCAATTCTGGCTAAAACTGGTATGACTTGCGGTTTTTGTGGTGAACTAAGTTGTAAAGATAGCCAAGAAAAGCCTAAATACAGAGTAGTCAAAATACTAAATATAGAGATTCCAAGTAGCCAAATAGAATTTTTAGAAAACATAGTTTGATTGATTTATACATATTAATAAACTTGTAGTTAAATGCTAGGTAATCGGTGATGCAGATTGCGTGCAATGAAGAAACTGCGCCATTGACACATTTTTAAGCAACAATTCACAATTTTAGGTACGATGACTGTAGATAGTTCTAGCTCTATAAAGTTAAGAGCAAAGGCGCTAATTTATTAAGAATCAATGAACAGAGATAGAAAGTATGGAAAATGCAGAAGCGTGCTTTTGACTTGTCGCTTCTAACTTCTTTCTCGATCGCTCAAATATTGCCAATCTCAGAGAGCAAATTCGCTGTACCATATAACAAATCAGTTGCGTCTGAGTGCTTTGAGGGATGAGGAGTTATGAAAACAGCTATCTTACCAATCTTAGCGATCGCCTTAGTCGTCTTTTCCAATCGAGAAACGCCAGCTCAACAAGTAGAAACTAGCTCCGACCGTTCTTTCTTGGCACTGGTGGAAGGAGATGATGGCGATCGATGTAGCTTTATATCTGCTGATGTCTTGGAACGCTCGGCAGACATCGCTCAGGGATTGCTTTTCGTGCGATCGGGAGACTCTCCAGACCAAGTCAAATACAAAATGCGCTTCGTTCCTGATGGAGCATATGCCAATGATGTATTACAGTGGACGGCGATCGCCGGAAAAAACTACACGCGAGCTGACGTAAATTTCGACAAGAACCGCGCTGCGACTCGCTCGTTTACAATGGCGGTTAACTATCAGCAGCCAGAACAAAAACAATGTCGTTGGGAAGTACGCGAACCGCAACCAGCAGCAGCACAGACAACGGAACAAGATTTAGCGCCTGCACCTGGTAGTAATCCATAGGTAAAGTAGAGGCGCTACATGTAACGCCTCTTCTACATTAATGGAAAATTGCCCCTTGTTGCTGAAACTCAAGTTTTATCTGTGCTGAAATTCCTACAACATCAATAAATTGAGTTTGTGCTACTTTGACTGCATTCAGTTCTGCACGGGTGAGATTGGCTGCATTCAAACTCGCCTGACTCAAATCAACACCATGCAAATCTGCTTGTTGTAGTAGCGTCTCACTCAAATTTGCCCCCTGTAAGTTGGCATTCTGAAGATAGGCACTGGTTAAATTTGTCCGGCTGAGATTTGCGCCACTTAAATTCACGCGGGGTAGAATTGCTCGTAAGTCTGCATCGCTCAAATCGGCATGACTGAGATTAGCATCGCGAAGATTGGCATTACTGAGTTTGGCACGCAATAGACAAGCACCACTCAAATTAGCGCGACTCAGATCGGCTAACGTCAAGTCAGCACCACTCAAATTTGCCCCCTCCAAATTAGCGCGACTCAAGCTAGCATTACGAAGATCTAATTGACTGAGATCGGCTCCGACTAAATCTTGTGTAGGATCTAAACCGATCGCTTCTAGACTAGAAACAAAGTCTGTCGCGATCGCCGAGTTTAATAATTCCCGCGCGATCGCCAACTGTTGCTGTTGATATTTTCTCGCTTGAGTCAATTCTCCTAAACTAGTGTATGCTTGTCGCAGGCTATTTAAGATCTGTCCTTCCTGTAGGCGATCGCCTTGTGCTGGTACGATCGCCAAAAGTTTTTGCCAGTAATCGATTGCACGAACATACTCTGCTGATGCTAAATAAGCATTACCGATATTGGCAAGAGCATTCATTTCGCCAGTTGCGTCTTGAATTTTCTGGGCGATCTCCAAATGTTGTTGAAAGTAGGCGATCGCCTGGGGTATATTTCCCAAAGCTTGATAAGCTGCGCCTAAATTCCCTAAAGCCGCGCCTTCGCGCTTGAAATTTTGGCTGCTCCGATAAAGATTTAATGCTTGTTGCCAAGACTGCAATGCAAGCTCAAATTCACCTGTTTGGTATTGAGAAATACCTTGTCTGAGCAGCAAGTCTGCTTCACTAGTCATCTAGCGATTTTTGCCGTGCGATCTTCAGCTTTAACATTACCATAAACCTGCTAGATCGTGACAACATTGTAGGGGCGCACAGCTGTGCGCCCCTACAAGAAATTTATGTTAGGTATTTACATTAAGCGATCGCGGCTTTGAGCGGACAGCTTAAATATGAAGGAACTAAAAGTGTCTCTTCAATTTCTGTACGTAAGCTTCGCGTCATGTATTGTGCTTGGCGCAGGCAATCAAGTATGAGTTGATTGACATCGTAATATTGTTTGAGAATAGCTTTTTGCTGGGAAGTAAAAGGAAAATTTATCAGCTCGTAACTCGAAGCATCGATATCAGATTCAGATAGATGAAGATGGCGATCGGTGCGATCGTCTTGGAGAGAATCTGATTTAAGATCGAGGATGAATTCTAAATAAAAGGCACGGAAAGCAGCTGGTTTAAATTGAGGTTTGCTCAGATGATGTGACTTGCGCTCCAACCAGAAAAGAAAGCGCGATAATTCTGGATCGACTCCGGCGATCGCGTCAGCTTGTTGCTTCATTAAACTGAGAAAATAGTCAGCATTTCGCAACATACTGACAACGAAAACAAAAACTTCGTGCCAGCGTGGTTCTGAAATTCGAGCAGCTAAATTTCTTAAAGCTTGTTCTGCTTTTTGAGGATGAGAAAGATCGGCTATTTCTCGCGCTATAAAATACTCGTGAAATCTGATATCGGAGAAAGAATAAACCTCTGGAGCGGACTCAACAAATAACTGGTGTTGGTATTGAATAGACTTTAGTAGTGCCTCAGTCGTAAGTTGCAAGAGTTCCGGGCTAGTAGGTGCTTTTGGCAGGTTACATATATATTCGGTAATAGATTTTTCAATATCCTGTTTGCTAAACTTACCTCCAGTTTCAAATGTAGCCAAAGCAATTTTACTTAACAAGTCTTGTTTGTGCTGTACGGACAAATTTTTGTAGAAGCGATCGCCTGGAATATGATAAGCTTCATCCCATTGACTCAATAAAATTTCTAGCCCTTCGCGGTAGAGCTGACAGCGATCGTCAGGAATTTCTCGACCGGCTTCAACTAATAGACAAAGCAAATTTAATAATGGATCGTTAGACAATTCATTAACAATTTCTTTTTCCTCGTGTTGTAAAGAGAAATTTACGATGCGATCGAGTTTCTTTGAGTCACTTTTATGTAATTTCTCAACTTGTACCCATTTACCACTAAAGTTGACACCTTTGCGGTCATCCAACTTAATACCTTCAGTTTCCATCGGCTGAGGAAAACGATCTACCAACGCTGAATCGATGGAGTTCATAAGCTTTATGGTTTTGGTGTTACAGTTTGAATTTTTCGGATGTTTATTCAATTCATAATTACGAATTACTAGCTACGAATTACGAATTACGAATTATCATGCTCTAGTTTGAGCAATTTGAGGTTGAAGCAAAGAAAATAACTGTTCTTTGCCCTTTTGAAGATATCGAGTTACAGTCATTGGGCTAATACCAATTCGTTTAGCAGCCTCTTTACGAGAAAACTCTTTTAAGAAAACAAATTCCACAGCTTTACGAGTTTTTTCTTCCAGCTGGTTCATTGCTCCTTGCAATTGTTGGCGATCTTCTTCCTGTTGTTGCAAGCTAGTAGAGCGCTGGTCGGGTAAAGCATCAGCTAATTTAATTTGGCAATCGAGATGTTGAATAACTGTACTATCTAAACTTAAGACAATTCGATTTTGGAAGGCAAGCTTACTATCTAACCATTCTTGAATTGCAACATTCAATTCTTCAGCAATTTCTATATCTGTAGGAGTGCGACCGAGAGTTAATGTTAGATCTTTACGAGCCTTCTGTCCTTGATTGTGAAGTTCTTGCCAACGGCGGGGAATTTTGACAACTCCCGTGCGATCGCGTAAGAAATGTAAAATTTCACCGCGAATATAAGGAATTGCAAAAGAACTAAAAGCATACCCTTGATAAGGGTTGAAGCGCTCGATAGCACGAATTAAACCAAAGTAACCGATTTGTTCTAAATCTTCATATGGCTCGGTACATTGGCGGCTAAACTGATGCGCCATCTTTCGCACCAAACCAGTGTGCATACTCACAAGTTTATTGCGTAATGCAATCGAAGGATTTTGATAATAAGCAATTAATAGCTCTATCCCATTAGAGCAGGCTCTAGTATGAGTTATCGACATAAAAATCCTCAACAGCGATCTAAGCTTCCCTAATGGGAATTAACAGGTGGTGCGAAATCTTTAATCAAAGCTGAAAATTATTGTCGGTGGAGAAGGCTTCTCAAACCATGTCGTTCTTACTGAATTTATGAGGGGATTAGCAGATTGCGGTGAATTTTCTCCGTAGATCTGCTGAGTTGACTGGCTGAGAAGGCTAAATATTTTAAGATTAGATTTAGATTTCTGCTGCTAGTCTCACACTGGTTAACTGTTAGAGGTTTAAGCCAAAATAGGCATATGTCACCATATCGTTGCTCTCACACAACCCGTTAAAAAATTAAGAAAAAATTCCATGAGTAGCACTAGCAATTTTCGCGAAGCAATTCGTCAAGCTAAGACTAGCGCCATAGTAGGTCCAAACGTTATTGCTAATGCCCTGCCTTATCTAGGTGGCGGGCTGGTACTAACAGCACTGGGAACCTACGGTGGTCTAAGTGTCATCCGTGCCAATCCAGGGTTATTCTTCCCTACGTTTATTGGTGCGGTCATTTTGGAACTGATTCTGTTCTTCGTGGCGATGAACGTTGCTGAGAAAGGTAATAATCGCGTTGCCCTGCCTCTACTAGCAACATATAGCTTGCTAACTGGCTATACTCTTAGCGGCATCGTCTTTATGGCACTAAGAACCCAAGGCGTAGGTATTGCAGGTGTGGGGTTTGCTGCCCTCGGCTGCGGTGTCACCTTTATTGCAGGACGTCAAATTGGTTCTAACTTGTCAGAACAGGACGGCATGGCATTGACGAAAACAGTCAGCCTAGGAGTCATTGCCCTAGTGGTTGTCTGTTTGGCACAATTTCTGTTTGCTCTGTTTGGCATCTATACGCCGACTTGGTTAGAAATTGCGATTTCAGGCATTGGCGTGTGTCTATTCGTTGGTGCAGCAGTCGTAGATTTCTACGTTCTGCCCCGTACCTACCGCAACGACCAATATCTCCCTGCGGCGCTGTCGATGTATCTGACATACATCAATCTGTTTATTTTCATCTTGCGGTTGTTAATTGCCTTGAATAGCCGTGATTAGTAGAGCCGTCACATGAATTGTAGAGACCGTTACATGTAACGTCTCTACAAACGATCTGCCGTGGCTTCAAAACAAGCCACGGTTTTTTTTGGTTGTTGCCCCAAAGGTTTTCAACTCTGGTTAAAATCATCAATACAAGTAGGGTGCGTTGTTAACGCACCCTGTCACTCAGTGAGCGATCGCTACTCGAAACCTATATGGAAGCACTAGAAATCAAACGCGAAGTTGAAAAGTTGTCCGATCGCCTGGGTAAAACCCAGGACTATCTTTGACATCCCCGCACTGACGGCAAAAATTCAAGATTTAGAACAAATTGCTGCCCAAACGGAGTTTTGGAACGACCAAACCAAAGCACAGCAAACACTTCAGGAACTCAACGACCTGAAAACTCATATCCAGCAATACGATCGCTGGCAAGGTAGCCTAGAAGATACCAAAGCCGTGCTAGAGCTACTGGAACTCGAGACGGACGAATCTCTGCTGCAAGAGGCTGAGACAAACGTTACCAGCCTCAACCGCGAACTCGACCAATGGGAGTTGCAACAGTTGTTATCCGGTCCCTACGATGACAAAGGCGCAATTTTGACGATTAATGCTGGAGCAGGTGGAACTGATGCCCAAGACTGGGCGGAAATGTTACTGCGGATGTATACTCGTTGGGCGGAAGATCGCGGCTATAAAGTGCAATTAGATGAGATTTCGGAAGGAGATGAAGCGGGGATTAAATCCGCTACCTTAGAAATTTCCGGTCGTTATGCCTACGGCTATTTACAAGGCGAAAAAGGAACTCATCGTTTGGTGCGGATTTCTCCGTTTAACGCTAACGGTAAACGACAGACTAGCTTTGCTGGTGTGGAAGTGATGCCCCAAATCGATACTTCCGTACAGTTGGAAATTCCCGATAAAGATTTGGAAATTACCACCACTCGTTCTGGTGGTAAGGGAGGACAAAACGTCAACAAAGTAGAAACAGCCGTGCGCATCCTCCACATTCCTACAGGAATTGCCGTCCGCTGTACCCAAGAGCGATCGCAGTTACAAAATAAAGAGAAAGCCCTGGCGATCCTCAAAGCCAAGCTGTTAATTATTGCCCAAGAACAACGCGCTCAGGAAATCGCTGAAATTCGCGGTGATATGGTAGAAGCAGCCTGGGGAACTCAGATCCGCAACTACGTTTTCCATCCATATCAGATGGTGAAGGATTTGCGGACAAACCTAGAAACAACGGCAATTACCGACGTAATGAATGGCGAACTCGATACCTTTATTGAGTCCTACCTACGCCAGGAGAAGCAACTAGTGGCTAGTTAAGGGACAAGCAAGAGCCAGAGTAGAAAAAAGAAAGCTGAGGAAACTGGAGGAGAAAAACCAAAATGGTTTTGCTGTTTACAGTCCTTAGCTCTTTTTTTGTTTTGCCAACCATTGACCCTGAATTGGTTTGCTGAACTTTTCCATATTGCTTTGCTTAAATTCAATCTTCATAATTAATACAATAAATAGCTAATCAGCAAAAAAATCGTTTTATTATATGCTGCTAATGGTGTTTGCTGCGCGTCGAGAAACAAAAAAATTATCTTAGGACAAAAACAGTGCTAATTCAAAGTTTATCCGATCTACCTACTGAAACTGAAAGAGCAGTTATTATTAATTTCAATACAAAAGTAGTTACCACCTTAGCTTTACTATCGGTTATTCGTCATGCAAGAATGCCCGTACTGTTGATCGACTGTGAGTCAACTGATGGTAGCTTAAAACATTTTTTAGCTTTGATGAAACGGTATGACTTTGATATTTTAACCGCTCCCTTACGTCCTCATGGTCAAACTTTAGATTGGCTTTTTAATAATATTGCCGCAGAAAAAGTTTTATTAGTTGACTCGGATCTGGAAATTCAGGATTCCGCTATAGTTAGCTTTTTCAGAGAGTATATTGACGAACCGCAGGTTTTCGGTTGTGGCTTTACCAACGGACCGAGTTGGCTTGAAGAACCAGCGTTTCAGGGAACCGCTTTAGAGAATGCTCTATATCACGAGCGTCCTTGGATACCGCTAACTCTCCTCAAGGTAGCCCCTATTCGAGAAGCACTTAGGCAAGGAAAGTCATTTGTAGACTTTTACCTAGACAATGAATACTCGTTGCTCTCACCTTTTAATAAGCTTCGATCGCGCTTCAAGCTACTCCACAGAATACTCAAGAAGGGACCAATTGAGTTGCGGCGCTCTTGCCATACTTTGAAACCCGCTGCGATATTTTACGATACCGGAGCAAGAATATTTGAATACCTTCGGTACGAAAGGCTGATGTTTTTTGTAGGACTACCCGAACCAGTGCATCACCGTTTTGCCACTCACTTTTTCGGGATTACCCGAAATACACTTAAACCATCAGATACTCATGGAGGCGGCGGGCTAGCTAAAATTTCCGATCGGGTTCGCTGTCGTTTATTAGAAGTTTATGGTGAGGAGGTTCGCACTGAGGAAGTGACCGATCGCCAGAAGATACTTGTCGGACGCAAGTAACAACATTAGTAATAACATTAGTAACAACATTGCTTGTCTAATGCCGAATGCAAGCGATCGCTGTAGTTAGTATAAGTCGGCAATCTTTAGAAACTTAGACAAAGATTGGGAACGAGCGCAAAGCGATTTGCGCTTGTTTCTCAGCTATTAACCCTGGTACGGACTACATTATTGGTGCAACAAACTGTTACATTTGAGAAAGAACCTAGCAAAACCTTAGGGTCAATCTCATGGAGAATTCACCTGACACGACGAAAACCGCCGAGGCACAACCAACGGAAGCTTCAAAAGTACCGTCTCATGTGGCGAATGAAGTCACCCCTGAGCCTCGACCGAGTTATGTAAAACTCGCTATGCGCAACATGGTGAAAAAGAGAGGGACTTCTCTGAAACATTTTGCCCTCACAACCATAGGATTATTGGCTTTACTGGTGGGTTTAGCTTACATAACTAGATAATGACAACCAGGAATACAGAAAATTCTGGCGTACAAGTTGAAGTCTGCGTGCAGGACTGTTTTACTGAAGCTTCTGGAATGGAACCAGCAGTTGATGCCCAAACTTGGCAAAAATGGTTTGAGTGCTGGTTAGAGAGTTTATCTTCTCAGCTTCCCCCAGCTGACAGTTACGAACTGAGTTTACGTCTAACGGACGATGTGGAAATTCAAGCACTTAACTTGCAGTATCGGCAGCAAAACAAGCCTACGGATGTTTTAGCCTTTGCTGCACTGGAAACGGACGTACCGCAGTTAGAAGAGTTGCGATCGCTTTTACCTCTATACTTAGGCGATATTGCGATCTCAATTGATACCGCTAGCAAGCAGGCACTACAGCAAGCGCATTCGCTATCGACAGAGCTAGCTTGGTTAGCCGCTCACGGTCTTTTACACCTTTTAGGTTGGGATCACCCAGATGAGGAAACCCTATTAGAGATGCTGGAACAGCAAACTTTGCTACTAAGGATAGTTGGTCTTGATATCAATCTTGTTTAAACTGGGCAAGATTGTAATTGTAAATATTGGCACAGCGCGATCGCGACAATTTGTTACTAAT
>NZ_JBOFLP010000170.1:0-7808 GCF_051657925.1 Chroococcidiopsis sp. | reverse complement strand
AAGCTTCTGGTTGTTGCGTGACACTTCGTTGCAGCGACCCTACCTTTGGGTCTTTAACCGGAAATATTTTGGTGATTTTTCATCCAGTAAATGTAATGCTCTGGACATGGCATTTATTCGATGATAGCAAGAGTTCTTGGTCGATCGCTTAAGTCTATCAAAACTATTTAAAAACTTCTCACTTAAGTCAATCGAGAAGAAACTAGAATTCTTAATTTTTTCAATTCTTGGCTTTTAGCTCTAGAATATGTTTGAAATGTTTAAATAGCTTTAGCTTAGGCAAAAATGAGAGTGCTTAATCTTGCAAATTGTAGGTTGAGTTGATAATTCCTGGCGCGTCTAAGTGTGCTTTGAATAAACGGCAAAGTTCATCATAAAAACGGAAGGTGTTTTCCATTGTTACCTGTGTCTGTTTAGGCTTACTAGTTAGTCGATGATGTTATTTGCCCCGTTGGAGAGCTACACCTTCCGCTTGCTCCGATTGGTGTGCTTGTTCAACCTCTCTCCTAAGATTTGTCAGCCAATCAGGATCTTTGAATTAGCTATCGTCGGAAGAATCAGACGACGCCTCAAGGTGCATCTTAGTTACATCAAGTAATGCTTGCAAAAGCATTTCCTGTATATCTACTAATCCATTTGTACCACCGACTACAGCTTTCATTTCCCAATCAGTTAACTCATTAAGTAAGCTGTTAGAAGCCCAAGATATCTCAGAGTTCACTGAATTAAGTGTGGATATCTTAATTCTCGCCATTTTTTTTCTCCTTCATTAGTATCCAAAAGTATTTAGACATGAGATTGAACTATAGCTTGTCTAATCTCATCTTTATATTTTGGTATTAAACTTAAAAATTCAAGTTTTTAATTTAAGTTTTGTAGACTTAATTAAGGTAGTTATGTCTTTCAACTCTTCAAAGCTGTTAAATAATTGAGAGTTTTCTAATATATAACTGGAAACAGTTGCATTCAAAATTCAATACTTCATCGTTTCCGATAAAAAATATAAGCTATCTAGGTGTAAAGAAGTTAACAAGATTTGAGCGCAAATTATGTGTCTATAAGTCTAAATAATCAGTTTTTTAAACCTATATTAATTAGGAGTTAAATGCCAATTAACTTATTCTTAATTTAGCCCTCCTTCACTCATTAGACTTCATGTAGGAATTGGGAAAAGGAAGCTGAAGTGGGTTAAAGGAATAGAATTTTCCCTTTCAGAGTTATTCTTTAACCTTTTACCACAAAAGCACAAAAGCACATACTCGTAACAGGTTTAGCTGTCAATTATCAGCTATCAGTAACTGAGGTTGTGGAGATTTGATTTTCTACTCTCAAGTGCGATCGCCCTTTGTCCCACTGATACCTTGTTGCTGGGGTAGTCCTAAAAAAGTAAGGATAAATTGTAGTGATGAATGAAATATCAGATAGCTCCAATATCGCACGATCGTTGATGCTTTCCCTGGTTTGATATGAGATTCAACTACATCTGCGATCGCCACCAAACCATACTCGTTACAAAGGGTAGATCTAGCGAAGCTATCACCAGGGGCAAGATTGGCTGAAAGCCTCACTATGAATAACTTTCAGCTCGGATAAATCTGACCTGATTAGAGGAAAGCGAAAACGTAACATTTATGCTGCCTCAATCAGTAACCTTTCATTCATGTCTAAACGAAAAGTACCGTAAGGATTGACATGACCCCAAATCAGAGGTGAAAGCGCACGCAAATCCTCCTGCTTCATTAACTTCATCCATTGCTCTTGAGACAACACCTGTTGAATCATCAAAGTATTGATATATACTAAGGAGATTTGCAATAAATGTAAGCATAATACAGCTAATTCTTGGTCTTCTAAACGATTGGTGGCGATCTCTCCACCCTTGCCATAAAAGATAAAACTATTAGCACTATTCCAATTTTCGACTACGTTTAGTCCGGCGTTGATTTCTTGCCGCAGTTCAACCGAATGTAGATATTTGCCCAAAAATATCGTCTTTACTGCCTTACCTAGTTCGGCTAAAGCTTGATAAGTAGGGCGTAACAAATTACCTTTGGTGAAGCGCCTCAAAATTGCGTCCGTCTCTGCCATACCCAAGCGGAGAGCAGTCGCATACTTGACCATTTGGTCATATTGTTGGCGAATCAAATCCCAGTTAATTGAGCGAGTTAAAATCGGTTGCAAATTTGGATAAGCATCATTATGTCCAGTTAGGGGTCGATATAACTTCTGAACGTTTATCCGTTTGAGGCGCGGCATTAACTGGAAACTTAGTAGATGGCAGAAAGCAAAAGCCACCTCACTCTGCCCATGACTATTTACATAATTCTTCTCAACTTTCATCTCCGTACAGTGGCGGAGCAATCCTTCAATCATTGCTGCTATCTCTGAAGACGAACAAGTTTTCAACTGCGAACAAATACAGACAGAGTTTTTTTCAACGTGCCAAGAAATCATCAGACCACGTCCACCATAGCGGATGTGCCATTCGGTCATCAGATTTTGGTCTCAAGCATAATCCGAAAGGGTCGTGTTGCCAAAAATGGTAGGCTCAAATAATTGAGCGAGAGAAAATGCAGGCGATCGCCTTTAGTCACGAACTAGGACAAGTGGTGGGTGTTGCGTTAAACTGACCTGACGTGGTGGAATCGGCATTGGTGAGAACAATCTCGCCTTTGGAGCCGAATTGCCAAGTAGTTGCTTCTACTAAGGGATTGGTTGTAGCATTGGCTGCTTCTGGGTTGGTTTTTTCTTCTGTTGCGCGGTTGCTGGTTTCCGGTGTTTGCAGAGTTGCCCAATCGGTGAGGAGGGCATCAGTGCTGAGTTTATCCCCAGGTGCAGGAGGTAAGCCGCCACGTCCGGCGACAACAAAGCGGTTTTCGGCTCCAGATGGACAGCCTGATGCTACTAAAGTAGAAGCATCGACTGGTGTTGTAGGTAGTTCGACAACATCACGGCTGGGGTCAACTTCTGGTGAGTTGAGTTGCACTGTCCCATCGACTCCTAACTGGGAGCTAGCAGTGATATCGCTTAAAGGTGTCTGTTGCGATCGCTGTTGGATACCGAAGATGGCTTCTGCATTGATCCGAATGTTACCACCCTTGCCACTATAGGCATCGGCACTGATATCGCTATTTTCTTCAGGTAAGGCAACAATGAAGGGTGTATTGATGGTGATATTGCCGCCATTCCCTCCAGCTTGGGCTGTGCCTGCATTGGTTGAGATACCGCTGTTGCGACGCATGAGCAGGAGGTCGGCGATGTTGAGGGTAATGTTGCCGCCATCGATATCAGCAACAGACTCGGATTTGATAGTGCTTCGGTTATCGAGGGTAAGTCGGGACGCATCAATGTTAATGTTGCCCGCAGCTCCTCTAATTTCCGTGTTAGCTGATAGTTGCGCCCCATCGGTTACGATTAGAGATCCAGCCGTAATGTTGATGTCTCCCCCATTACCTGAAGTTCCAGCAAGCCGATTTTGTTGACTTGCACCACTGATAATACGGACTTCAGAACCTGCAAGAGAAATGGAGTCTGCTTTGATAAAAATATTCCCTGCATCTCCTTGCCCTTGAGTTCTGGTATTAATTTCTTGGTCGCCAGAGAGCGATAGAGTACCAGTAGTAATGTTGATATCGCCTCCTCGTCCCACCGCTTCAGGCTCTACTTGAGTGAAAGCACCACTGGTAAACCGATCGGATCTGCCGCTAAACGTGATGCTATCTCGCGCTTCAATGGTTATATTGCCTGCATCGCCTCGACTTTCTGTATCGGCACGTAAGTTAGAGCCACCATCTATCAGTAGCGAACCAGTTTTAATTGTGATATCTCCTCCTTTGCCAATCCCACCCATGCCACTTTCGGTTTCGCTAGGGGAAGTGACTTCAGTGAAAAGATCGGTGCTTCGCAATAAAGTCACTCGATCTCGTGCCTCTATAGTGATATCGCCTGAATCGCCTTCACCTGATGTGCTGGTGGTTATTTGAGAGTTAGATACACGCAGAGAGCCTGTTTTGATGTTGATATTACCACCATTGCCTACCGCGCCGTCATTAACTCGGCTAAGAATTAGGGTTCCTGGTTCTCCAGCCAGGGCAATCGCACCAGGGTCATCTAGAGAAACTAGATCGCGGGCTACAATATCTACCCCTCCAGAATTCCCGCGCCCGTTAACATTTGAGGAAATAACCGCTTTATCACTGAGAAACAGCGAACCCGTATCGATACTTATGCCACCACTGTCACCTACTCCGCCAGAATAAATCTCACTTTCAATATAACTCCTACCCTGCCCGAATAATGAAACAGTGTCACGGGCTTTGATTTCTATTCTCCCAGCATTTCCTTCACCAAAAGTAGCTGTTGATATTGCTGCACCATCTCCAACAGTTAAACTTCCGGTTTCGACGAGTATGTCACCTGCTGTTCCCTTGCCTGTTTCCCCAAGTTGAGCAAACAAGCCGCCATAAGCCGCAGTATCTCCTCTACTTAGTTCTACTGCTTCAGAAGCGCGTACATTTACGTTGCCTGTATTTCCCTCACCAAAATTAAGAACTCCTACTTGTGCACCATCACTGATTCTTAGGCGTTTAGCCTCAACGTTGACATTTCCTGAATTTCCTAACGCTCCAGAGTCCAGGTTGTTAAAGATATAGCTATTGTTAGCAACGGTTACTTTATCTGTAGCATCAAGTGTAATATCTCCTGCTTGAGCGCCTGCCGAGCCGGAATCGCTTAATATCCCCGCATAAAGAAAGCTGCTATCTAAAGCTATATCAGCAGCGTTGACAGCGATACTCCCACCATCTCCAGCAGTAACGTCCACAACTGCTGTATTCTCAAGGCGAACTTCTCCAAAGGAATTAATAGAGCTGTAGTCCAGTAACAAACCTCCCTCTACCTGGTTGAGTTTGACTTCCCCAACATTTCCTACACTACCAATTTCAATGCGTCCACCTTTCGCTGTCAAATTACCATCGTTTAGCAGTACGTTTCCTCCCACCAAAGCCAAAGTTCGTCCTGCTGGTACTTGTAAACCAACCGCTCCACCAGTTACGTTTGTCTCACCGTTAAGACCCAATCCCCGCGACTGATTGACGATCTGCCGTTGAGCAGCTAGTGCATTAAAAAAAAGAGCTGATGGATTTACCGCAAGTAAATTGCTCGTGGTGGGTTCAGAGGCACTGAACAATCCAGTTTCCCCTAGTCGCACTGCATTAGCAGTAGTACCAACAAACGAGCCTCGCACGTCCAAAGTAGCATTTGGTCCAAAAATAATGCCATTAGGATTAATTAGAAACAAGTTTGCATTACCTAACACTCCTAACTTGCCAAAAATGTTAGAGGTGTTGGTTCCCGTCACGCGACTAAGAATATTCTCTACCCCCGTAGGATTAGAAAAGTACGCTCCCCGTCCTTCATCTATACTAAATTGTTGAAAACTGTGAAATAAGTTTGTCCCGCGAATGGCTCCCCCATCAATGCGATCGCTAGGAGTACCGTTAATTTCGCCAGCAGATGTCACGAGTGAATTTTCTGCACCTAAAGTCTCATCAGGTCTAATTTGGCTATCCGGTACAACCTGAGCCAGCGTAGTATTCCCAAAAGCGATCGCGCCCCCTACCACCACACCAGCCAACCCTAACCGTACTCCCCAGCACCTAAGAATTGGAAACATTTGTAGATACATTTTGTTTATAGTAATTATTGAGTTAAATCAATCACATATGGCGAAGCACCAATAACTATAAATACCTACGAGGAAAAAATCAACCCAATATTATGAAGACACGATCGCATCGTAATATCTCGTGACTTTCAGATTGCAGCCTCGTTACAAAAACAAAGCGCGATCGCCAATTGGATAGAGATGGTCAGACTACAATCATTACGATGTCAGCGTACCTGTAGTAAAATACCAGTGTCTGCAATGCGCTCTTGTGTGTGAGTGCGTTATTTGTTGTCAGTAGCCCTGGTGTGTGTTGTTATTCTGGGGCTGCTGCAATTTTGAGTAGTGACCAAATGAAAAAGTCTGAGCTTTTATAAGCGATCGCGAATTGAGGAATTGGGAGTAGCGATCGCTATCTAGTACGCTGCATAAATCTTGTCTGTCAAACGAATAAATGTATAGGTGAGCATTACATCTATCTACAGAGTAAGCACGAGGTAGCGGCATCACTTGAGAGTCTCTCTTACGCCCCTACCCACGGTTGAAGCCCTGGTACACCTAATACCGTACAAGCGAGCATACAGCACATAGCTGTCATCAAGCGTCCCTGCGCTTAGGTCAATGCGGGAATGTAAATAGCGATTGCTGACTAACAATACTTTACTTCTACAAGGAAATTTTATGCATACCGATTTCTGGTCATTTTTCACCGCCGCCGCTTTATTGCTGGAAGTTATCCCTGGTTTGGTAGTCATTTCTCTAGCATTAGAAACCGAGAAAAAGTAGTTGTTATCATCTGAAAATTTCAAATAATCGTTCTCGGAAAAATGCAATTAGCCGCTTCAAAGCTTCTTGGGTACAAGGGTGTGGATTTCCCCGCTTATCCGCGAAATCAATTGTAAAAATGGCATAGGGGCTATGTCAAATGCTATCTCGCATTCTTTCCCGAGCAGAGACAATCTTGCACTCAATGCTATAGTCTTTAATCAAACTAAAGTTTTGACAATCGATTGAGTTGAGCAGACATTATGTAGCCAAAGTTTGTTATCCTGCCTTGCATACGTTAGCGATCGCAATCTGCCCCCTCCATGACTCAGCATCGAATTGCCGTAGCAGCTAGAAAAGGTGGCGTAGGAAAGACTACAGTTGCTTGTAGTCTCGCTTCTGTATTGGCTTTTCAGGGAAAGCGGGTACTGGTGGTAGATTTAGATCCCCAATCCAATGCTGGATACGTTCTGGGAGTTGACCCAACTGCACTAGGCACGGCTGAGCTATTGTCTGGAAATGCACCAAAGCCTTTGGAAGCTGCACCAAATTTACACGTCCTGCCAGGGGGACCAGATCTAACAGATCACAACATTCAAACTCTAGACCCTGAAGACTTAGCAGACGCAGTAGCACCACTTGACTATGACGTATTAATTTTTGACTGCCCTCCTGGGGTGGAGTATCTAGAACGCCTTGGTTTAGTCGCTGCTGATGTGGCGTTGGTTTGTACGGACGCTCACCCGCTGGCGGTTGTGGGTGCGGGGCGAGTGTTGAATGAGTTGAATTTACGGCAGCAAAAGGGGCGTAAAGGTGCAAAGCGTTGGGCATTGGTCTTAAGTAAAATCGACCTGCGCCGCTCAATGGATCGGGCAATAGACGAGCAGTTAGCGGTAACTTACCCGTCGATTAAGCGACTAACGGTTCACCAGGATTCTGCTTTAGCGTGGGCTGCTGCCGAGCGAGTCCCGCTGATGCAGTCCGAGCCGAGTTCAAAAGGGGCAAAAGATTTAATGGCGATCGCGGAGTGGGTAACAAATGGCTAGACCTAGAAAACGCGCTGATAGTGCTGCCCTAATCGCGCAGGCAGCTCAAGTAGCTGATGCCATTCACGAACAAGATCGGGTAGCTGAAGACAAGCAAGTAAGCGATCGCTCTCAAAGGGTCAACTTACCCCTATCCCGCATTCATCCCAGAGCCGAAGATACTCGTCCGCTGCGAGAGCAACACGTCAAAGATTTGGCAGAGTCGGTTGGAGCCTTGGGATTGATCGAGCCGTTGGTAGTCGATCTCAAGGGAGTTTTGCTAGCAGGCGGACACCGATTAGCAGCAATTGGACTGTTGAAGGAAACTAACCCAGAACTCTACCAGCAGCATT
>NZ_JBOFLP010000169.1:0-10411 GCF_051657925.1 Chroococcidiopsis sp. | reverse complement strand
CATTCCCTATCTCTCACCAGCTCATGATCTGCCCAGAGCATACCAGATTCTCTTTCTCACATCAAGTTTTGGTCATACCCCCTGCGAACCTCCTGTTGAAGCTGACAAACTATCTATAAATAAGACGAAAGAGCATCGTTGGTTGTGACAAGAGCGATTAACTCAAACTTGAAACGGCGATCGCTCTTTCCACCGATGAACTTGAGCAGCAAGCATGACGTTTGAGGTAAGCGTATCAACGGGGTTGGTTAAAAAGACTTGTTGGGCTTATTTCAGTGCAGTATTCATGGCATCTTCCCACTTAGCTTTGCTACGCCACTCGTCTTATCGAATCTTTATGCAACATCAGACAAAAACAGTTTGGGGTTTATGTAGCAGGCGGACGAAAAGCAACGAATCGCTCAAAACACAGTTCTGACAAGACTTAAAGACAAGTACAAAAGTTTTAAACTTACCAGAATGACTGCCTCAACTTCTCTGAAATGGAGGCTGAAACCTTACTGATTCCGTTCGACAAAAATTGTGAATTGCTCTTACCGTTGTTTATTGTCCAATTGCTACAAAAACCCCGCTATGTAGCAACGGGGAGTAGTTGACGCGCACCTGTTCCCTATCTACTTTCAGAAATAAACTGGCGCTGGCTTGGCGGCTGCGTCCACAACACGCAAAAACCACTTTGCGCTTCCCTTCCCTGTACCTTCAAAGTTACGCGCAAGCGTTTCACATCGTTTAGACAATCCAGGTTATCTAGCGACCCAGCATTCCACTTCATCACGTTTCGTGCCAGCTGACCTTCTCGACTTTCTGCCCATCGCAATGCTTCAGCCTGTGCCAGGGTGAGGCGACGAGGTTGAGTCACGTACCCACCCCCAAGCCAAACTGGGACGGACAGACCCAATAGGATACCTACTCCAATGGCAGCACTCAACAGCCCTGCTGCTGGTATGACAGAGGAAAAAAAGCGCGATCGCCCCTCCCACTCGGTCTTCTGGATCAAAGACTTCACCGCCGCCGCGATCGCCGTCTGCTGTCCTTTGACTGCGACTCGCTCCGCTGTCTGCAACTTGTCGTAAAGGGTTTGGGACCATTGGTTGAATAGAGCATCCAAATCTTTAGGGCTTTGCTCTAGCAACAATTGCAGTTGACCTACTGACACCATAATCAAAAATAGCGGGTCACTTGGCTTTAAACCAAACCTAGCAACAATATCGAGAACTCGTGCCTGAAATTCTGGGTCTTTGCCCTCCAACACCTTGTCAAGCAAAGTGGTATTTTTATCGGCGGTCATGACAATTCGATCCCCCTCGATTTTTTAGCCTTCTGTTCGTCGCGTATTTCTATTTGGGCAGGTTCTTGTTGTTCCGATTCTTTTTGGACGGTTTGGACTGACGCATCGGCTGCAACTTCAGTTGCCAATTGCTCTTTTTCTTTGCTTAATTGCAATAACTCCGGCTCTATTTCATCCCTTTGCTCGAATACCCGTGCATCGCTCGGTCTTAATTGCTCTAAAATTTCGCCCCTTAGCGTGGCAGCTAACATAATGCGTTTATCTGTAAGGGAGCGCAGCACGAAAGAGTCTTGCTCTAGGTCTACAGTTACTACACCTAATGGTTCAACTAAAAACTCGCGCAGTTGATGCTTTTTGTGTTGCTCGATAATTAAATTAACTAAGTCCCTCTCAATTCGAGCGCGGGTGAATTCATCATCTACTGATGCCGATGTTATTAACCGCTTTTCGTCGTCTAAGTCAGCATTTATAGTAGGAGTAATTTCATCAATTTCGGCTTGTTCCAATACCTCCTCATCAACCATCTGCTCTTGCAATGCCAACTCTCTCAACAAGTGCAGATTTTGAAGATTTGAACCAAACTCAGCTTCATCAATCGCTCGCACCCTTTTAGGCAATTTAACTACACTTTCATCGCTATCGTTGGAAGGATCGTTATTTACCACCACTTCTACTATTTCGTTCGTTTTAGAACTAAAGGAATGACTTTCACAAATAGCTCGAACTTCCCGAACGTAATCTGGGCTAAATATTTGGTCAAATACCTCCGATTGGAGCACGTAGTCAAAACTCGGCTCTACGCTCGTGGGTCTAGACAGCGACCAATCACCGGAAGAATTAATGTAACCAGAAACGATGAAGTCACCTGCTTGATGGGTGAGAAACCATTTCTTGTCAATTCCTTTTGAAACTAGTTGGGGATCGCTAACTGGCAGGACGTACAATCGACCCAAATACCAATCGGAGCGGCTGACATCGTAATTAGCAATACCATCGCTGCTTTCGCACACTACCGCCAGTTCGTACTCTGATGAATTCATATATAGTTGAATCCGCTCGATCTATGCAGTAGTAGAACTTGAAACTTTTGTCCCATCCTTATCCTTTGTTTTTGGTTGCCTATTAGGAGCAAACATCTCGGTTAGCTCGATCTGCAAGTAAGTTTCTTCTAAGAACGTGTGCATCCGCTGCTGAGACATGGCTGCCATCTCGTCGGAGTTCCGAGCTGCTTCAAAACTTAAAGTTTTAGAGTCTATGTAATATCTATCCCCTGGATAAAGTAAGGGAAATTCGATTTCTTGCATCGATTTTTTATATTTCTGCTTTAAGTCTTGATATTCCCGATCGCTATCTAAAAAGCCCCATTCTTCAGTCATTCCCTTATTCTGAACGAAAATGTGAGGTAACTTATCTTCAAACTTGGATAGCGATTTCTTAAAAAAGTCTACTGAATCGTAACCGCCATTGGAGATAAACCACTTACAAACATCGACTCCATATCGGTCGGCAATTTCTAGCAATCGTCCTTTTTCGATCCAGTTAGTTACGAGCGAATAGACTTGTGCTGGCAGGTTGACAATTACAGCTTTATCTGACTTTCTAGCTAATTCAAAAATCAGATCGGCTTCGTGAGTTTTAGAAAGGGCTTCGCTAAAAACAGCTTCGCAAGCGTTTTCAGGGTAAAACTTCTTGACATCTGGATTCGAGCGGTCTGCATCAACCAATACATAGGGCTGATTCTTGTCAATGCAAAACTGTACCATGACGCGGGCAAATAAAGACTTACCTACGCCACCTTTCTCACCGTCAATTAAGTGAATTCTTGCCATATTACAAAGAAAATTGTTGAATCTAAAATTGTAATTTTTGGTCAATCGCTGAAGACTTCGGAGTGTGTAGAAAGCCCACCTATATTCCAGATTTCGGGATCGAAATCTTCTTCAATCTCTGCTTGCCGCTCTGGAGTTGGCATAGAAGCAGGTAGTCCAGCGTTGAACGCGCCACCAGCAGTAGAAGTGCCAAAATTAGACCACATCCCAACGCCCATCGGTACTATGCCACCGAATTTCGAGCGGTCTAGTCCCAATGCCGCACATATACGATCTACTTGCCTGAGCAGGGCAAATATCGAGTCTATGCCAATCTGCTCTATTTGAGCCGCAGTCTTACTGCCCTCGTTAGATAGAGCAAGTGGCATATAGTAGGCGCTAATCGCCCGCAGAATCATTTCTCTCGTATTCGCATCTGGGTGCAACTCGCGGTCTTGGATGTAGGACAGCAGCACCGCATGGTCTGAGTCAAGCGGTGGTTGATAGCGCCAGTAAAAGTCTTTATTCTCACCCATTTTGTACCACCGCCTCTTGCTTTACTTGCCTTCTCGCCGTCTTACCACCTGCATAACTCGCCCTTACCTTCGCGGCATGATATGCAGACAAACCCCAAACATCAGCTAAGCGGCTACCCAACCACTGTTCGTTCAAAAGGGGCGGAATTTCTACACCTCCGTGCCAAACTACGGGTGTTGCTCGAAAGCAATCGTTCAACTCTTGCTTGAGGTAATCTGCCGTACCACCACAGATGATGACTTCATCCAACTCTTCCCGACTCGGTAGCACCTCAGCCAGCCAACTCGTCAGCGCGATCGCGTATTCCAAACGCGATTGAGAAATCGCCTCAATTATCTTGTTGACTTCAGCCTGACGCGCTGCTTGGGTGCTGGATGTTGTCAACTTCCAAAAATGCTTGGCACTCATGTCGTTACCCGCAGCAGCGATCGCGCCGACTAACGACTCGGCAGTTAGTCCCGATGTCCGTTCCATGACTAATTCGACCAGGCGCACCATCCCCAAATTGGTTGTCCTGCCCTTATCCACTACACCCCTACGAGATACCAGCACGCTGGCATTTCGGTAGCCGACGCTGATGACAGCAACTACCGAACGCTTGATTGCCTCCCCAACCTGCTTGCAGTAATTTAAATAGATCCCTCCCCCCTCTGGAAAGCATTCGTAGCTCGTCAAGCTGCAAGACATCGTGCCTGTGGGCGTAATAAATTCTGGCAGGGCTGCTTTGAGCATTGGTAATAGCAATTGCGAGTCCTCAAATTCCCCAGGTGGTAGTAGCAAAGCCAGCGATACGCTGCCTCCATCGGGCAGTTTCAACTTTTCCTTCGCTACCCAAATTGCTGCCAAGATTTTATAGAAAGCCGATTCGTATTTCTTGCGCGATAGACCTGGGTTGGCGTTGTACCGCGACGCTGCCAAATAACCAACTGCCCTGTACTCTCCTGCCGCTCCCACCCAGGCTATGTTCTCTGGATAAGCGCGACCCAAATTACTCTCTGTCTTTTCTTGAAGCGATGACAAACTAGCTAGGGATACCTCCGGCTCCATGTAAAGAGCTTGCGGCATACCATCAACTGTCTGCACGATCCCCTTTAATCCACTCCCCCCAAAGTCCAACGTCAAAATCATCGCTGGGGGAACTACACGCTTGGGTCTACCCATTATTTCTTTTACTTAATTATTTGTCTTAGTTTTTACAATTATTCCAAAACCTATACAGATATCCGGTCAGCAATTACTCGATTACTCTGCAACTGCAATTAACTTTCAGGCTAACCGATACAATGCATCCAAATTTAAATCTGCGTATTCAATATAACTCTGCTTTAAATAAAAATACTGAGCGATTGGTAAAGCTTTGGTGAACGATTGGAAAATTAAGTGTAAATACAAGCGGAATTGGCTAGGGTTTTAGTAGGGTTCTGGTAGGGATAGAGCAGGGTTAAAGCAGGAAAACCGATTGAATTTTGACCCTGGCAGCCCTATTTATTTCTCAACAACGCCACATTATTGACAATTAAAACCCTAGTCAAACCCTACCTTAACCCTGCTCTCATCCTTCCATTACCCTGCACCGAAGCGCTACGCACGCTGCTGGCAGCCGCCACCACGCTACCCTTGCATCCGCATCAGATCCGCAGAAGCAAGCAATGGCGATATCCGTATATCTCTGTTGGAAGTAAATTTTGTCGTCGCCATGCTTGTTGGGGGCTATCCCCCAAGCCCCCCGATAAACGCCCTGCTGCTTCAATACGATCGCATTTACAGAAATAATGCCGAGTTAATTCGCGTTCATCTGCGAGTACGGTCAAGTTTTTGGTGTTATATTTTACTTAAGTAAAAATAAAATTCGCGACTTTACTCAGTCCGATTTTTTCCTTTGGGTTTACGTCACACTGCATCCCATGTCCCAGTCCAAAAGCAAGATCAGACAGCGCACGGTTAGGTTTGAAATGCTCTTAACTCCAGACGAGAGCAAGTCATGGGAAGCTTTAGCTGAATCGGCAGGAGTTAGTAAGGCAGAGTTGATTCGACGCTCTATGGCTGGTTGCCGGATCAAAACCGTTCCCGAAGCTAATTGGCAAGCCTACTGGCAGCTTGGTAAAATTGGTAACAACATTAATCAAATAGCCAAGGCGCAGAACACGGCGATCGCTGACGGGTTGACACCGCCAAACATCGATCTAACTCCTTTTGAGGAATTAAGGAGACAGATTGACCGATTGCGTATGTATCTAATTTTGGGAATGGATGATGACAGCTCCAATAGTGCCGCAGAAGGTACAGATGATCGGGAAGATTAAAAAGGGTAAGAGTTTTGCTGGCTTAACGCAATACATTCTGGATAAGGAAGAAGCCGAACTGCTCTGCACCAACTTAGCTGGGGAATCTCCGCAAGACTTCTACAAGCAATTGGAAGCTACTCGACAATTAAACCCTAGAGTACAATCTCCTGTCAGTCATATCAGCATTAGCTTTGCACCAGGAGAACGACCCAACAAAGAGCATCTGGAGCAGATTGTAGAAGCGACGCTTGAAGGTATGGGGTTCGAGCGCAACTTATACTTCGCTGCTGCCCACAACGACCGCGACCACTTCCACCTGCATATTGCCGCCAGCCGCATCAAATCTGATGGCGAATGCGTGTCCGACTGGTATGACTTTCGGCGGTTAGAAAAGACGCTCAGGAAATTAGAGTCACAGTTTAGCTTGACACCCGTACCTTGCTCCTGGGAAGCAAATCATAGTGCCCCTTCCACCGGACAAAAGCGGCGCATGATGCGGGAGCAACAGGAATTCGAGCAAGGCTTGCGCGATAGACCTGCTGACAAAAGTGCTTTGGAGAAGATCCAAGCTGCCGTTGACGCGACTATCCATCGGGGCATGACAATGACCCAATTCCTCGACCATCTGGATGCAGCTGGCGTGGAGGCTAAGGTCAAGGTAACGAGAGAAGGCGTTATCCAAGGGATTTCCTACTCAGCAGATGGGGTAGCGTTTCAAGGCGGTAAATTGGGCAGGAATGAATTTGGCTGTACTTTACAAGGATTGCAACTTAGAGGAGTGACTTTTGACTTAACAAGGGATGCAGGAGCGATCGCGACTCGTGCAACCAGTAATAGCCAAAAGAAAACTCGTACAGCCTCCTCACTCATTCCCCTAATTCAGAATCACCCTAAAAACTTGTCTCTAATTCAATTGCCTAGCATGAGCGAGACTAGTGAGAGTGGCGGAAGTGAAAATGCTGACGAAATTGGAGAAAGCATTAGCAGTAAGTCCAGCACTGACCGGAAGCATACTTATAGAGATAGCTCCAATGCGATCGCTACCGAGCGAGTAACCACGGGGTTAGCTACTCCACCCGCACCTGCCTCTAATCTTGGCTCGGATATTGAAACAATTCAGCAGCAGTTGCCGGAGAATATCCTCCATGCCAAGCAAGCTTCTAATGACTCGCTTAAACACTTACCGCATAAAGCGGACGACCGGAAAACCCAAGACGGACGTAACCAACCCAAGCTTAAAAAACAGGCTCTACTTGATTGAGTCAATGCCTGCAACTACAAAAACTGATTTTCTTATTTTTTAAACTTTTCAGTCTTCCTACGCACCACTAAAAAACCACTACACTTCTAACAAAGGTTGCGAACAGCACCATCGGAATAGTTGCGGAGATGGCGAAACCTATTAGCGATCGCATTTAATTTATCGTTAACCGCTATTTTACAAGTTTATATTAGGACTTGAGCATGGCTCAAAGAATATAGCAAAACCTGTTTAAGCAACTTGACTCGGCTGTTTATCCTTCAGATGAGAAGCTGCCGTCATTATCAACTCACACAAGTGATCGTCACTCATCCGATTCAGCAACACCTGTGACCAGAAGTAGTGATATGCGTCGGGTGGTAAAGCTTCCACTAGCTTCTCAAAGTTTTTCAGCTCTAATTCTCTATTTCCCCTGCGAAAGCTTGAAATTTGGCTTTCAGTTACACCAGATATTGCACTGAGCTGCTTACCAGTGATTTTGAAGGTGTCGAGTGTTCTAAATAAGGCTTCCCTAATTTTCATGCAAATCTCTTAAGTAATTTGCTTTAACGGCAATTACGGATATAATAGTTTGCGTCAACGCAAATTTGGGTAGTAACTAACTCGTAGTGTGGAAGCACTGTGAGCAACTTAATTCTAGCGTAGCATAGGCATTTAATCATAACTGTTCTGTCGATGCTAGGGAACAGCTCAAACCATTGCAGTCTTAAATTTTTTTCGTTAGACACTAGCCCCGATCTGCTGACCCAGATGTAGGGCATTTATTAAGTTAGGTAACTTAATTGTGATACAGACAAATTCAAAGATTCAGGGAAAATTTTATCCACTCCAGCATGAGGAATGGTTAAGGGCTTGTCGGGAGCTTACCAAAGCAGAACTAGAGGTACTTTACTACATTCGCACGATCGATCCCCGCAACTATGGGGTTGAAATTAACGCCGCCCAGATAGCAAGGCAACTGTCATCACCGGAGCGTCAAGTCTATAGGCAAACGATTAGTAGGGCTTTGGATTCACTTGCACTTAAGGGCTGGATTGATGAAAAATACAGTTCTACTAAACAAGTCTTAAGTTTTGAGAGAAAGATCCGCGATCGCCTACACGCTCAATTAGGCGGATTAGTAGAAGTCGTTACCCCTGCTGGTCGCATCGACTTGGTGACTGATACGCAAATTATCGAAATTAAAACCGTCGGAGACTGGAAATCTGCACTAGGTCAAATCTTAGCTCATTCAGGCTTCTACCCAGAGCATCAGAAGCGAATACATCTATTCGGCTCAACCTTTGAACTTAAGAAGCTGCCGGATATTGAAGCTGCTTGCCTAAGCTTTGACATTAAAGTTACTGGTGAGGAGGTGGCGTAATGCAGAAGACACGTAACATTGGGCGACCAGTAGGTTTTGGAGAGAAAGAGATGGAAGGCTATTTCATGATTTCTAATCAGGATGCAGCTGTAGCAATTATCAATAAGCTGTCTGGAACTCAACTTAGGCTTTGGCTTTACCTAATGATGGTAGACAGCTTCGCTGACACAACTGCTGACGGAGAGAAGGTTTACCACGAAATTCCTAGCCCTGCTGAAATAGCACTCAAAATTGGGGCTAATGCAGAAACAGTAGAGAAAGATATGCGCGTGTTAAGAAAACACGGTCTTTATGATTACCGCGTTACTGCTTGGGGAGGTCACAACCATTCTGCTGCCAACGCTCGTAGAGAATCAGACAGGTTAAAACAGCGGCATAAAAGCCATCAAACTCAGCAGGGTCAAGGCGAGAGACTAAATAATCCCCCAAGCGGATTAAACAATCCCTCGGAAAGACTAAATAATCCCCCAAGCGGATTAAACAATCCCTCGGAAAGACTAAATAATCCCCCAAGTGGATTAAATAATCCCCAAAAAAACCCAAAAGCTCCACCAGATGAGACTTCCAGCTCTCCTCAGACTATTCAGACTTATTCAGACTTTATACAGACTCTCTCAGAAGACGAGCGAGCGAATTTTTTAAATTTCTGTAGCGAACTGACTGCAAATCTCAGCCAACCTGTCAACGACATCGAAGCTTGGCTGGCACACAAGAACAAAGCTGGAAAGAATCGCTGGGAGGTTTACTACCAAAAATTCTTGGTTCGGCAAGGAAATGTTTCCAAAAAATCTCAAAGCAGCCGCAGCAGCCAGATGATGAAAAAGTTTCAGATGGAAATCGAGCAGCAGCAACAGCAAGCCATTCAAACTTGGGAGAGCCAAGTATGATCGAGCAATTGCCTCCCTCCAGCATTGAAGCTGAAGAAGCTATCTTGGGTGGGATCATGCTTGACCCAGAAGCGATTAACAGAGTGAGCGATCGCCTGGTCGAGTCAGCTTTTTACATCGGCGCTCACAAGCAGATCTACCAAGCAGCACTGCGCCTCCACAGTCAAGGTAAACCAACGGACTTGCTTGCAGTCACGAGTTGGCTGACCGATTGCGAGATGCTCTCGCACGTTGGCGGTAAAACTAAATTAGTTTCCCTGCTAGACCGCACGGTGTCGGCTGTCAACATCGATGCCTTAGCCGCACTGGTGATGGATAAGTATCTGCGGCGTAAGCTTCTAGTAGCAGGTAACGAAATTGCTCAATTAGCCTGGGATACATCCACCCAATTAGATTCGGTGCTTGACTGTTGCGAGCAAAAACTCTTCCAACTTTCTAACCAAAGGTTTTGTTCCAACACCGAGCATAACAGCACGATTACTGTTGCTGCTTACGAAGAATTAGATGCGGGAAGTCCCATTTACCGAACAGGACTTCACGAGCTGGATAAGTTAATGGTGGGATTTGAAGGCGGCACGCTGACGATAGTTGCCGGTAGACCGTCAATGGGAAAGTCCCAGATCTCTTTGTTCCTAGCCCTCCAAATGATTCTGCTCCACGAGCTACCTGTTATCATCTTCTCGCTGGAGATGACAAAGAAACAGCTGGAATACAGGCTATGGAGTTTAATTAGTGTCACCAATGCCTACAAGCATTTAGGCATAACACCCCTAAGAAGCGATCGCATCCGCAAACATCGTGCCGGATTGGAATCCTTAGCTAGCTGGGAATTTAACAGCATTGCCAAAATCGTCAGCATTGCTTCAGAGTTGCCGCTGTACATGAATGACAGTCGAGGGATTACGGTGGCTGGAATTGCTTCAGAATGCCGCCAGGTTAAAGCAAAAGAAGGCTCGCTGGGGCTGGTTGTAGTTGATTACCT
>NZ_JBOFLP010000168.1:0-8983 GCF_051657925.1 Chroococcidiopsis sp. | reverse complement strand
TCCATAGTGCGACGATGGTGCGAGTGCAAAAGGTCTTTCCCGTACCTGGACCACCTGTAAGGATTGTCACACGCTGACTCGCCGCCATTTCTACCGCTTGTTGCTGTTGGGCTGACAGCTCGATCCCCTTAGCTTGGGTAAATCGCTCGATCCAATTCCTCACGCGGGGTAGGTCAACCGCAACTGGACGAGCTAGCAAATGGTGAAGCTGGGCAGCTAGGTTTTGCTCGCTGTAATAGAAGGATAGCTGGTAGTAGATCAACTCATGCTCTCGATGTCCCTGCATTATCAATTGTTCTTCCATCCCCATTTGCACCAACAATTGGGCGATCGCTTCTGGGTTCGGCTGGTGATCTTTAATACTCAACCGCTTCACTACCTGCTCGATTAGTTCTGCCTGCGGTAGAAAACAATGTCCGTCTTCTGCTGCTTCTCCTAATACGTGGACGATCCCCGCTCGGTATCTATACTCGGAGTCGGGAGCAATGCCCAAGTTACGAGCGATCGCATCGGCGGTAACGAAGCCAATACCATATATATCTGTTGCCAGTTGATAGGGGTTGTTGGTGACAGTGGCGATCGCAGCGTTGCCATATTGTTTGAAAATCTACTATACAAACTGATGTTTCCTCTAGTGGTATTACAGTGGCGATCGCAGCGTTGCCATATTGTTTGAAAATCTTGACAGCGTATGTGGTAGATACCCCGTGACTCTGAAGAAAAAGCATCACTTCCTTAATGGCTTTCTGAGTTTCCCAGGCGCTTTGAATCATCTTGATGCGCTTTTTGGCGATGCCTGGAACTTCAACCAACCGCTCGATGTGATGCTCGATAACGTCAAGTGTTTCTAAGCCGAAGCAAGCAACAATGCGCTTTGCCGTTACGGGTCCCACACCCTTGATTAGACCACTACCCAAGTATTTCTCTATGCCTGTAAGCGTGGCAGGCTTAGTCTCTCTATAGTGCGTCACTTGAAACTGAGCGCCATACTGCGGATGATCCCGCCACAGACCAGTAAGCTGCAATGTTTGTCCTGCCTGGATGTTGGCAAAGCTACCGACAATCGTAATTAGGTCACGAGATTGTGCTGTCTTGAGCCGCGCTACAGTGTATCCAGATTCTTCTGAGTGGAATGTCAGCCGTTCCACCACTCCCGTAAGGTATTCATGCTGAAGAGTAGCTTGGGCTTGTGGTGTTTGGGGTAGAGTGGACATCGACGGCGCAAATCTCTAAGTACTTAAGCAGCCAATTTAACTAATCTCAAGTCCTTTTATTTAGTACAAGCTTACTAGAAAACGAGCAATATTTGTTGAGTCACCCGTTCGATGATTAACACACGCATCTGGAAGCTGTTTCAATCCTTTGTTAGATTTCTTGGGCGATTGCTAGTGACGCACTGGCGTTCTCTGCTGCTGCTGTTTGTCGGGGTTTATTTACCCTTACAGGTTTTTGGGGAACTGGTTTTCTAGGAAAATAGTGACTTTCTTGCTTTAATCTCAGTTGATTTGACAACATTCAGATGCTCGCTGCTACCAACTCCAGGTGGTTCGGGTTGAGGATTTAAGCCACCTGCAATAGTTTCTAACACTTCGTCAGATAATTCAACAATTAGCTCTTGTTTCTAGAAATTAAGTTGTTTTGCCGATCGCCCATGTTACGCTCCGCGTCACTTAGTTTATATTTTACATTATCTCTGTACGTCTGGTTTGTTAGTTTCATGCAAGGCTGCGCTCGTTCGCATACGACGTAATTACTATTACTAAAAGGTTATATTATCTACGTGGTAAATAGGAGATATGAAAGCGCCAATTAGGTAAGTTTCGAGCAAACTGGAGACGAACGAATGATTCAAAAACAACTCCGCTCCTTATCATAACTACTTTCTGAAGTTTTGTTACGGGTGATGGAATTTCTGAATTTAAAGTTGTAGTCAATCTAGTCATAGACTTTTGCTAAGAAATGCGTCTTAATTGGAAAGCGATCGCCTTTGAACAATTTTAGACTTCGGCTATTAGTCAATTCCTAAACAAATTGCTTTAACTCTGTTAAAAAATTTAGATAGTGAGGTCAATAAATCTCTCAGTATCCAGTTCCAATTGCAGATTTTGAAACAAAAATTGAGCGAACGCGCTTCATCCGAAAATGGAGAAAAAAGTCAAATAAATACTTTCACCATGTACTGTACTTGAGATAAGGAAATCATGAACGTAATTCAGCCGTCATCAGCGCAAATAGAGCGAGAAACGCGCCAGTTTTTCCCAGATCGCGACCAGTATAAATTTGACTACGATTTTCTAAAACCGCTAGCTCTGCTTCAACCCGTTGTTCCAGCCTTGCCGACTCCACCAGGCTACCCTCGCGTGCCTGGGTCTTCTACCTTTTCACCTTACTATGTATTCACGCGGTCGTCACTGCCTAACACCCTCGACCCCTTTGATGGACTGCAAGCCTTTGATGATTTTTTTCCAGCGCAGGGGAAGCCAGAAGTCAGTAAGATTTATCAAAGCGATCGCTCTTTTGCCCAGCAGAGATTATCTGGTGTGAATCCAATGGTACTCAAGCGGATCGTGCAGATTTCACCTCAATCTTCTGTGACTTATGAAGAACTCCAGCTCGCTTGCCCCTATCTGCGGCTAGATATGGCATTAGCCAATGGCAATATTTATGTTGCCGATTATAGTGGACTCGGCTTTGTACAAGGTGGAACTTTTAAAGACCTGAAAAAGTATTTACCCACCCCAGTTGCATTTTTCTACTTTGATGAAACTCAACAAGAATTAATCCCGATTGCGATTCAGGTGCAGCCCAAACCAGGTGGAGCAATTTTCACTCCGCAGGATACACCGCTAGATTGGCTAGTAGCCAAGATGTGCGTTCAAATTGCGGATGCCAACCACCACGAGATGGGCGCTCATTTGTGCTGGACGCATTTTGTGATGGAACCTTTTGCCATTTCTACACCTCGGCAACTAGCCATCAATCATCCAGTGCATTTACTGCTAGCGCCTCATCTGCGCTTCCTGTTGGCAATTAACGATCAAGGCAGACAACTGCTAGTCAATCCCTACGTTGATGGTCAAGTGGGCGGTCACGTCGATCGAATTATGGCAGGCACGTTAGAAGAATCCTTGGAGATTGTGAAGCACACCTATTCTGAATGGAGTTTAGACAAGTTTGCTTTCCCGCAAGAAATACAGAATCGCGGATTGGAGGATGCGAACAAACTGCCGCACTTCCCTTATCGAGATGATGGTCTGTTGCTCTGGAATGCCATTCATCAGTTTGTTTCCAACTATCTCAAATATTGCTATCCCACACCCGCCGATATTCAAGCAGATCGTGAATTACAAGCTTGGGCGCAGGAACTAGCCTCGCCAGATGGTGGACGGGTCAAAGGAATGCCTTGTTCGTTCTCGACGGTAGAGCAACTGATTGAGGTGATTGCCAACGTGATTTTTACCTGTGGACCGCAGCACGCAGCCGTGAACTATTCACAATTCGACTACATGGCATACATTCCGAATATGCCCCATGCTGCCTATGCCAATATCACTGGTAAAGGCATGATTCCAAATGAGAAAGCCCTGATGAAGTTCTTACCACCAAGGGATCAGGCAGAAGCTCAAATCAAAATTGTCACTTACCTGTCTTTCTATCGGCACGATCGCCTCGGCTATTATGATGAGGCGTTTAACCTTACCTTCCGCGAAACTCCAGTCAAGATGATGGTTCAGCAGTTCCAACAGGAGTTGAACGAGATCGAGCAGCGGATCGATGCCAGGAATCGGCAAAGGTCTATGCCTTATCCTTATCTCAAGCCTTCCTTAGTTCCAAATAGCTTTAGTGCCTGATTTTGCTGCTCCAATACAGGTACAAAAATTTACAAACACAGCAGATCCAACATAGAGACAGCGCCGCGCTTGGTTTCCTCTTTGCTCTTGCTATCCCTTCTTCCTACCCGTACCAGAGATCTTCAATGTCTGCACGGCGCGGCGCTTAGTTTCTTCGCTCCGACGACAGTAGCGCGAAGTCGTGTCAGGTGAAGAGTGTCCCATCAGCTTTTGTACAGTGACGAGATCGATCCCAGCGTCTAGCAAGTCGCCAGCAAAAGTCCGCCGGAAGTCGTGAGGAGAAAACGAGGCTACAGAGGCTTCCTCAGCACGTTTCTGCAACAGGAATAATACCGCTTGTGGCGTGAGCCGTTGTAATACGACTCTGCCAGCTTTGTTGACTTGGCATAGCAAAGGTCCAGGTGTTTTACCTCTAATAGAGATCCACTGTTCCACTACCCCAATGACGCTTTCTGGTAGATATACAGTCCGGTCTTTCTTTCCTTTGCCCGACCGCACCAGCATCGCCCCAGTGCTGGGAGTAAAGTCCTTCAAATCCAAATTCACCACCTCGCGCCGTCTCAGCCCCGACCCGCGCAGGATGACCAACATTGCCGCATCTCTAAAACCCGCCGGAGTGAGATCGCTCAGACAAACTTCCATCAGCGCCGCAATTTCTTGCTCACTCAAGGCGCGACCCCTTAACCCCTTAGTCACCTTAATACTTTTAAGATCTACAGCACGGGCATAGTCTACTGGCTCGATTAACTCCAGTCTCAAGGCTTCTTTCAACACTCGCCGTAGCGCACACAACATCTTATTCGCCGTCGCTGGTGCATACTTTTCCATCAAAGCAGCACGGAGAGCCGCCGTATGTTTGTATCGCAACTTAGACCAGTCCAAAGTAAAGCAATCACCTTCCCCATTGGTTAACAAAGAGGCGATCGTATCTAGGGCTTGTCGCATCGTCGGACGCGATCCTGGCGCGAGGGACGATACATATACCGCCGCCGGATGCTCGGTTAAAGGTAGGGGTGCGGTTAGAACCAGGGAGACTGGAGTGCTAATTGGCATTACTTATTAGAATTACCGTTCTCGCAAGTTTTATTCTGATAAGTAATCTTGCCACAAAAAGGGAAATAGTTCCGCGATCGCCATTTCTATTTAATTAAGCAACTACTGAATCTTTTCGGCAAAGTATGGGGTGTTGCCAGCAGGACAGCAGCAGATAGCGTGAATTGTCGTCCGGTCTTTACATAACTTAAAATTGTGGTAGGAAAGATCGAGCGTGTTATGAAGAAGTCGCCAGATTTAGCGCCTGAAACTATCGACCGAGTGATTGAGATGGCATGGGAGGATCGCACACCTTTTGAAGCAATTGAGCTTCAGTTTGGTTTACTGGAAAAGGATGTCATCGCACTGATGCGCCATCAGATGAAACCATCCAGTTTCAGGATGTGGCGAGAGCGCGTGACTGGGCGCAAGACTAAACATACTCACAAGCGTGGTTTTGTTGAGGGAAGATTCAAGTCACAGCGTCAAAAGACATAACATCAAGGGTGGATAGTGTTGAGTCAGGGGCGATGCAGCAATCTTTTCGGCAAAGTCTAAATACTCCAACTCTCTAGGTTGCCAAAATTTTCTCAAATTCATCTCAATCGACATTGTTGCGTGCGACTGGAGTATATTCCAGTGCTGCTCGATCCCAATTTGCTAAATTAGCAGCCGCCTCGTAGGTGCTTTGTAGGAAATCTTGCAGCATGGTATCCGGATCGTCAGCTTGTCGCACAACTTCGTAGGGCAGGATGAACTCTTTCATTTGCGAGCTATAGAACGCTGCGGGCGGCTGCACTAGGTAGTCTTTGAAGCCTTCTGGTTCTGGATAGGCATAAGCATAAAACAGCGCTTCGGTCGAACCACCTCCAAACCAAAAGCCACAACTACTCACCTCATGGGAGTATGCTTCTCGCGTCACCCAGTCTGCCATATTCGGGACACCACCAGGATGTTGTGGAGCGCGTCGTCCAGAGAAGCGAGTTACAGCCAGGTCAAAGCTGCCCCAGAAAAAATGTACTGGGCTACACTTGCCAACATAGCGAGAGCGAAATTGGGTCATCACTCGGTTCGCCTGCACCAAAATTCGCCAAAACCGTTGAGCGTATTCTGGATCGTAGGCAGCATGAATCTGGTCTTGCTCAAACGGAATCGGATTTGCCACTTCCTGTGGCATCGTCCAAATCTGCACCTGGATGCCAATTGCTTTCAAGGTACTCATCACCGCTTGATAAAAATCAGCCACGGAGCGGGGAGCTAGTGCAATGCTTTTGGTCGTGCCGTCGCTAGTCTCGATGCGTAGCTGATGGTCTAGAAAGTCAAAGTCGATTTGAAAACTGCCCGTTCTGTAGGGGATGGCAGAAGTTGTCAATCCGCGTGGAGTCACGTACAACGTGGAGTGCCACCAGTGATTGACTTTAGGAGCCAAAGCCAATCGAATTTTTCCAATAATCTGAGTCCATAGGTGCAGTGTTTCATAGGTGTCCTGCCACTCGGCAAGTAACAAACTAGACCAAATGGTAGCGTTAGACGTGTCAGGCGCAGGAGCGACCATAATGGCAACCTCCAGAGAGCGGGAAAGCAACTAGCGAATCGATGACTAACAACAGTCTATAATTTACTTGGTTGTGCTGCAAAAATCGCTGCAAGCAGGTTATCTATTCGGCAAAGTTTAAAGACTCCAGTTCTCAGGAGCTAGCCAGTAATCTTGAGGAATACCTTGAAGGCGGGGAAACAGCAAGAAAGCACCTAGCAGGTAATCGATAACATTTTGATAGACTGCGATCCCACTAAAAGCTTTGACTTTTTCCAGTGCTGCTTTAAAACCTGCGATCGCAGTTCTGTCAATGGCGCGGTATTCTTCCTCTTCTTTGCTAGTAAAATCAACAGTTGTGGCGTTCCAGTTCCAGAGCAAACAGCATTGCCGCAATGATAAACCTAATGGTTGCAGCAGTAAGGCAGCACGGTAATACAAACCAGTCCGGCGTAACATATAAGGATGCGCGGGGAAAGGAATATTGGCAATCTCCCCTGCTCGTTGAATGATATGGTGTAACGAGCGATCGCTTAGTCGCTGTTTTCGCTCGGATGCAAATAACCAATCAGTTGTGCGCTGCTCCTCAAGCAGAGTGTCAAATGTCAATCTCTGCCTCGCATAGAAGTTGTATGTTAGTAGGGGCTTGAATTTGGGGTTGTAGGTAATCGGGCTTGGAACGAATGCGATCTACACGCAGAATCTTTTCGGCAAAGTTTACGTCGCGCGACTCGTAACCAACATAACTCGGCTGGCTGTAGGGCGATCGCAGAATAGCAGGATGGCTAGTGCTTGATTTCTGATAGGGGAACGAGTATATTCCAACGCATCAATCAGCGCGTCAACTTCTGACAAATAGAGAAATTCGCGTTCGCGTCGCTGGGAGAAAGGAGTTTTGTGTGGGGGCGGGAATTTGGGCAATGAGGCAAGCCGAAAAAATTAGTAGCTAACCAAATTATAGGGTTAGAAGGGGTGGGAGTGCGATCGCCTCCGATCATAGACTTTCGTAAGTAAGTTCTTTGTTTGCCCAGTTTGTTTCTTCCAGAAATTCACTAAAAGTAGTCAGGAGATTGGGAAATTCTGCTCTCAATTGCCTGACATCCGCTTGATAGCCTTGGGTGCGATACCACTTAATCAGGGCGAATAGTTCCCATCGCCAAAGAAGTAGAAATATCCATGCAGGTATTTCTCTATAGACAACTGGCATGGACTGTACGTTGGAGAAGCTCTGCGCCATTTGTAAAGGAGTTAGTACGTCGCCTGCCAGCTTAATTTCTCGACCGATGTACTTTTGTGAATCGTTCATGACATAGGCAGCAATGCGACCCAGATCCTTAGTTGTAATTAAATGTAACGGTCGGTCGGGCTGAAGCGAAAAGGAGAAGATCCCTTTGAGAATGGATGGTCGCGTGTACTTCTTCCAAAACTCTTCCATAAATAGGCAAGCTCTGAGCATAGTTGTTGGCAAGCCAGCTTGTTTGAAAACTTGCTCCACCTGATACTTTTGCTCGATATGGCTGACTCCAGAATTTCTCTGTGCCCCACCAGCGGAGTTATACACCAAATGCTCGATCTTGGCATCACGAGCCGCTCGTGCCAGTCGGTGCGCTCTCTCGATCTCTTGTGGATCGGGTTTAGCAGCATCGGCAGACAAACCGTGGCAGTAGACAGCCGAAATTCCCCTCAAAGCTGCTTTGAGCGATGCTTCATCATCCAAGTTAGCTTCAACTAGCTCAACTCCTGCATCGCTTAACTTTGACAAGTCGGGGCGGCTCAGGTCGATTTTTCTAGTGATGGCGCGTAAGTGGGTAACTCCAGTATCGAGAAATCCCTTGACTGCGTTTTTGCCAGTGCCACCAGTCACTCCAATTAGCAAAACCATACCAATTCTTGATTCCATGTCATCAGGGAAAAGTCATGAGGGAAATTAACAATCTTTGCTTGTCATTTTATATATAATTGAGCAACAAAAAGCAGCTTTATGTGGTTTGGACTGCGAGAACGACTGCTGGTAGGTTGGCTCGCGATGAAGACGAAGAAGCTGCGATGGGGGCAGGCTGATATAGATCGGTTTTCTCTCTATAATTTTCCCACCCGCCGCAGTAAGAATAAAGACACAATTGTAAATAGAAATCAACTTTTTGAGGTAAGCTATGTTTCCTTTTTGGGGTAGTAGCTGCTACGGTAGCGAACCTATGACTCGCAAAAGCTTCTTAGAACGCAGGCTTCGGTTTCTCAAGTGGATGCGAGACGATCTAGAAACCAAATTAGCTGGGATTAATGCGGCGATTGGTAAAGTAGAACAGCAATTAGGTGAAGATGAAACAGCTCAGGTTTGAAGTTAGAGCTTGGGGCTGTATCTATACGTTACAGCTGATTAGATAAATACAATTGCAGTCTCAGCAAAGCAACTGGGACTTTTTTATTACTGGAGTTTAGACTAAAGCAAGCGAAAAATAGCTCGACAGTAGATTAGATTGATTCCATGTCGAACAGCCAAAGGGTTAGATGAGGTAAGAAGCGTTAAGCAGTATTTTTAGATACTTTCTTTGGCTTGGTAAAGCCT
>NZ_JBOFLP010000167.1:0-16166 GCF_051657925.1 Chroococcidiopsis sp. | reverse complement strand
TCCTCTAGCTGCTTCGCCATGCTATTGATGCTAGTTTCTAAAACAGCCATTTCAGCCGTGCCACGAACTGCCAAGCGAGTATCTAACTTACCCAAACCAATTTGAGCCACAGCCTTAGCAGCATTCAGAATCGGATAAGTCGCCCGCTTAGCCAAAACTGCGGCGATCGCCGCGATCGATAGGGCAGCTACTCCAGTTCCCAACCAGAGAACTCGGCGTAGTTCTAGTAAAGGTGCAAAGGCGCGATCGACGGGACGAGAAACTACCAATCCCCAACCTGGTTCTGGCAGTCCATCCAATTTCCCGATCGGCGTGAAGCTTATCAGTGCATTCTCACCATCATTTTTGTCCCACGCTACTTGAGTTGAAATTAGCTTGTCTTCGTGCTTGGGCTGGTCTGTAGTCGCAAGAGCTAAAACCTTGGCACGCAACTGCGGCAAATCGCGAAAATCTTCTCCCATGTAATGCCCAACTAGCCCAATTTCATCAGCCGCAAAAACATTCCCGTCAGCACCGATCAGTTTGTATTCCCATCCTTGCGCTTCAATATACTCAAAGGTTTCGTTCAGATGAATCAACGGCATTCGCAAGCGAACAACTCCTACAAGCTTATTTGTTTCTATATCTTTAATTGGAGCTGCAACTTCTAAACTAATTTTGCCGGAGGTAGGCGCAATTTTAGGATTGTTAACTGCGGGAGTTCCAGTCGCGATCGCCCGCCGAAAATATTCGCGATCGCTATAGTTTTCTGTGCGCTTAAACGGCTGCGTTGACTTGGATTGAAAGATTAAATTTCCTTTGAGGTCGAACACGACGATACTGTCATATCTACCGCTACGTGCCTCGACAAAGCTATCTAACAACGCAATTTTCTGTCCTTCAGTCGCCGCCGCCCTCAGCCTAGAATTTGCCAACATGGGAGAATTACTAATCGTTTCCGCATCATCGATTGTTTGCTGCGTTGCCATGCCAATGCCGCGCCGAACATCAAGCGTGCGGTTTTCCTGCTCGGCAATAATTTGCTGCTCTAGAGAATTATTGGCTATGGTGTAGGCAACGCCGCCAACAGTTGCGACTGGAATAGCACCAATTGCGATCGCCAAAATTGTTGCTTTATGTTGCAAACTCAAACCTTTCCAGAAACGCAGACCCCTTGATAGTGAAGATTGCCAAGGTACGTTTTTCTGTATTGATGGCGATTGAGTTGATGGCGATTGGCTCGGTATTGCAGTTGAATCTGGCGCTACTGCCGAAACTCGCTCCCACTGAGGCGAGATGCGATCGCGATCGGGGTTTGGCGGATCGAGCTTGAGAGTTGACTGCGACATGAAATTTACCTCATGGCTGTAGAGAAGAGAGCTGCTCTTGAGCTGGGGAGAAGTCGGAAGTCGGAAGTCGAAATTCGGAATTAATACAAACTCCCTGCTCTCTACTCCCTGCTCCCTGATAACTGATAACTGATAACTGATAACTGTTAACTGACAACTGTTAACTGACAACTGACAGCAGCAGCGATCGCTTTGACCGATAAAATTGCTGTCATTTCGCTATCGCCGCTTAACTTATATCCGCGCACGAAGGGAGCGAAGGGAGTAGAAACAGCAGTAAATGGCGGCGGTTGGATTGTGTCTGGATTGCACCATTCGATGTCGTCAATTCGCTCTATGACTAAACCGATTGTTTGGGTTTCTGCTGTCGGTGCAGGTAGGCGATCGCAGAGGTTAGCTTGCAAGACAACTGCTGTATAAGTTAGAACGTTGCTGGTTTGGTAGCGATCGCCAGCAGTCAGCCCGACTAATTCAGCTAAATCGACCATCCAGAGAATTTCACCCCGCCAGTTATAAACTCCCATGACCCAACTTGGCATGTGCGGGATCGGTACGATCTGTTCCGCAGACAGCTTCAAGATTTCTAGCAACTGAGTTACGGGAAGCAAGGCTGCTGTGTCTGGTTCGAGGTAAAAGCGCAGAAATTGCTCGTCAGCATCGGTGAAAGTTACTCTTTCTGGTGATGCCTCCTGGGAGTCTAACTTTGGTGACTTGGATACCATAATTGTCTCGCCTCACACGTTAGGTTCAAACCATGAGAGTTGTTTCACCGTGTGAAACCAATAGCAGTTGCTTCACAGTGCGAATAAATTCTTCTGGCGCTACAGGCTTCGGTAAGTAAGCGTCTGCTCCTTGCTTTAAACCCCAGAATTTATCCATGTCAGTCCCTTTTCTCGAACAGAGGATAACAGGGGTATTTTTGGTGGATGGGTTAGCTTTTAAAGCACGGCAGAGTTCAAATCCACTCCGACCTGGCAAGACAACATCTAAAATAATGATGTCAGGCTTGCAGTCACTCATTTTTTCCAGGGCTTCTTCTCCGCTCTTAGCAGCCAAGACGCTGATCCCGCCTTGTTGCAAATAGCTGGCGATCGCTTCCCGCTCGGTCAAACAATCTTCTACAACGAGGGCAATATCCATAGAATTCACCAAAGATTGGCAATTAGCGATTAGCGGTTAGCGATTCGCAACGAGCGACTAGCGATTAGTAACTGCTCTGTGCTTCCTGCTCCCTGCTCCCTGTCCCTAAACTCAGCAACAGCTTTTCATCTCTGGGCTGCATTCTTGCGCCAGATAAGTTAAACTCTTCATCCGCAACAATACCAACTGCTCGTAGAAAGGATTGAGCTTACATAAGGGTGGAACATGTAACAGACTGCGATCGAAAAATCGAATGTCTCGCTCGAAGGGACAACTTGCTGGAATCACGCGACAGACAAATCGAGCCGTTTTCGGGCGACGAATCTCGATAGATTCCAGTTTTTGTTGAGTTGGCTGTATGAGACTCAGCCAAAGTTTGTTGGTGTTTGCTCTGGTATTCATTGAAAACCTCACAGAAGCATTTTTTGGTTGACGGTTGACAGTAAACGCTACGCTACACTGCGTGAAGACAGTTGACAGTTAACTACTCCCTGCTCCCTGCTCCCTGATAACTGCTCACGTACTGTGTTTGAGATGTTTGTGAATTGCGCCTAGAACTCGATCGGGATCGATGGGCTTGCCCAGAAAATCTGAGGAACCGACAATTTTAGCTCTGACGCGATCGATAATGCCATCGTTTCCAGTGAGGATGACAATTGGCGTGTGCTGGAAGCAAGAAAGCTGACGCAGACGGCTGCAAAGTTCGTATCCGTTAATATTTGGCATCATCAAATCGAGAAAGATTAAATCTGGTTTGATGGCTAGCAAAACTCCAATCGCCCGCAGTGCATCATTTACGCCAACAAATCGATAGTTAGCTGTTGTCATCACTTTTTCCATGATGTGGCATATCCAAGAACTGTCATCTACACAAGCAATCAACGGTGCTTGAGTATCATGAGGTGTAAGTGATGAGAGAACCGGAGCGGCAAGATCGGGAATATTAATCAACTCCACAAACCCTGACTGAATATATGGCAGGAGAGAACGCAGTGCCGAGTTGACATCTCGCTGCATCTGAGCGGCAATATCCCGTAGCGTATGTTGTCCGTCTAGTAGCTGGCTCAAGGCTTGATAAGCTGGAGCAGAGATGCTGTGTTGCAATTCTTCCGATTGTTTAATAACTGGGGCGCTGTTAGGAGAATAATTGAGTCTGTTTGCTTGCCAAGCTTGCCACAATCGTTCGACTTCGGCGATCGCTTGAGCGGCATCGATCGCAACTACGGGAGTCAGCGTGCTGCTACTGGGCTTGAGTTCGTAGGCAACCTGTACTGCTTGAGTAACATCAAACAAAACTTCGATAATGACCGACCATGCAAATCTTGCCATTTGTTCTGGAGTTATCTGCTGCTGTTCGAGCCATGAAGTCAATAACTGATACTGCCAGCAGACGCTAGAACCTTCAATCGAAGTCGTGGCTAATTGATTCTCCCACGATTCGTTTGATAGCGAGCGATCGCTTGCTATTTGAGGTAAGTGTGTTGCGAGATTCCGTCTCCATCGCCTGACTGGATGTTCTCCACCAGTAGCGTAGATAATCAAACCTCGGTGAACGTGCAGAATCCATTTTCTACCGCAGGAGTTTGTCAGAATCAGTTGACCGTTAAACCGCAACTGCTTCAAGGTTTCAAACAATTCAACCTGCTTTGGGGGGGTGAAATCCCGAATTAATGGAGCATCATTTCTCCTAGTTAGCAGGGCATCAACTGATTTTTCAAGAATGCTGTTATTCATTGCCTGTTCCTGCAATCTGTTTTTTTCTTACTCTTGGGATTTGTTGACTACCCTGCGTTGAGGATACAATGCATTGAGAATATAAATGGACGCAGTAGTATTTAAAACATTTATTCTCTTCTGCTAGCACCTTAGTGTATAAAATAAGCCACAAAAGGTGACAAAACTGGGACAAAGTTGTCATCCGTCATTGGTCATACCATTTCACTAAAACTGCAATACAGACGAGTTCCTATAACCCACCTTTTTAAGGGGGGATGGGGGGATCTTTTCTGCCGTAATTAAAAAATTATTGACTTTTGACATCAAGTACGGGCGGGTTTAAGTGAAAAACTCTTTGTTTTTCCACAAAATCTTCAAAAAACTCGCCCCTACAACTTACGACCTACGATTTCTTATGGGTCTTGCTTGAGGCGATAACCTACACCGTAAGCGGTTTCAATGGGATCTCCAGGCGAACCTGCTAACTTGAGCTTATGACGCAAACGTTTGACCAAAGCTTTGACTGCATCTTCATCCGGCGGTTCGTCGAAAGACCAAAGATTTTCTAAAATTGCACTACGACTGAGAACCTTAGAGCCGCTTCGCATGAAGAGTTCTAGTAAGCGATACTCTTTTGGAGTCAGTCTGAGGGGACAGCCTTTATAAGTCACTTCCCGCGTGTTTACATCCAAAGATAAATTGCCACTTTTCATTGCTGGAGGTAGGGACGAACCACCTCGGCGTAATAAAGCGCGGATACGTGCCGATAATTCTTGCAGTTTGTATGGTTTAATCACGTAGTCATCTGCACCCGCATCGAGTCCATTGACGCGATCTTCGGTTGCATCTCTAGCTGTTAACATCAAGACTGGCATTTGGTAGCCTTGAGTCCGCAACTGGCGACAAAGGCTAATGCCATCCATTTTAGGCAGCATGACATCAATCAGAACTAAGTCGTAATCAAAAGACTTGACAAAATCCCAACCAGCGTGACCATCAGCGGCAACATCAACGACGTAATGTTGGTTACTGAGTGCTTCTGCAAGTAACTGATTGATGAGTTTATCGTCTTCGACTAGTAACAATCTCATGATGGTATGTCATTCCAAAAACAGGTTAGCAAGGGTGAACCTACTTCTCAGAAGGTTGTTAGGTGGCGATCGCTCAAACTAATTCTTTGCTCGGACTCATTCGAGAATTAGTTCATGTTACAGGTAATTGCTGCGATCGAAGGTAAAGAAAACTGAATTTAATTGTCAAAAACTATACACTGAAGGACAGAACGTAAGGTAGTAGCGCGATTCAAGCAGTTTTTCGCGGTAAATCGAGAACATTACCACTACTGGGGCGCAGCACGCGGGCGCAGGGGGCAAATTGGATGATATGTTCGAGGTTACGAACAATTGTGGCGCAGATAGCATCTAAGGGCAAGTCATTGGCATCGCGACCGAAAGGTTCTTCAATTTCTGCCCCTACCTCATTGATACCTAAGTAGAGAAAACTCATAAAGGCAAGGATCGGTGCAGTCCACCACTTGATACCACCAACTAGCTGAAAAGGTAAAAGCAGGAAATAAATCCATAGCAAAGCATTGAGAGTAACGGTATATACCAAGGGAACGGGAGTTTTCAGGATGCGTTCGCAGCCACCTAAAATGTCTACCATATCATCTAATAGTTCGTGCAAGGATGTCAGCTGAAAAATGTTTAGACGTTGGCGCTCGAATTGATGTTGCAAATAATCTCCCATCCAATAAGCAATTTCTAAGGGAGCGTGATTGACATTTTGCAGTTGATGATATTGTAACGGTGACATCATCGGCTCCAATTCTGAATTCATTGGTTCTCGCCGTAGATGGATTTTCATCGCCACAGCAAAGGCAGCAACTAGATAGACAGCAGCACTTTTTTCGTCTCGCTCCTGCGGTTCTCTTTGTTCGATCGTAATTGAGATTCCCCGTGCTAAATTGCGTGTAGTATTTACCATTGAACCCCAAAGTTTGCGTCCTTCCCAAAAGCGTTCGTGAGCTGTATTGGTGCGGAACACCAGTAGTAGGCTAAGAATGACGTTAAAACTAATAACGACATTTTGAATTATTTTACTGTCAGCAAAGAAAGCAGGCAGCTTTCCATAATGATCGAGTAAAGAAATTAGTAAGCCATAACTCCCACACATAATGACCCAAGGCAGAATTCCGTGAATGACAGAGGTTAAAAGTCTCTGAGTAACTTGCAGCCAGTGTAATTGTTCTCCGGTATAGATTTGGAATTTTTCGCGAAACGATCGCAATGCTACTAATTTACGGTGATGTGACTGCGATCGCTTGATTGAAGCAAATTTTTGCGATCGATTTTGGCGACTGCGAGCCTTTTTACTGATGGAAAAAATCATCAACTCAACCTCATTCTACGAGCATTTTCTAGCACCAATGACACAAATTTAATCGTTCATCTCTTTCAAAGTCGCTACCGTTGATGGTGACATCCGGCTGAGAGAACGGAAAACCCAATACTTAAAAATTGTGGCGAGAATGACCGGAACTGTGGCGATAAATAGAAAGATTACACCGCGATTTGCTGCAATTCCTAAATGACTAGATAGTCCTTCTAACAAAACTTCCCAACCATGAGGAGAGTGAAACCCGACAAAGATATCGGTAATCAGAATAATTGAAAAAGCCTTAGCACTATCACTCAAGCCAGTCACAATATTATCCATGAATGACTTGAGCATCATAATATCTTTACGTCGCCATAGTAACACTAAAGCAAAAGATAAAACAGCGATGATATCAGCAAAAACATTACTAACAGCGTTATTGCTACGATGACGAAATTCCTGAGAAATTTCAGTTGCTTTATCTTTGACCTTTTCTTCAATTGCTTCTGAAGTTAGTGCAGGTGCTGCACCCATCAAACGTTCTAGCTTGAGTTCTTCTTCAAAGGTTTGCAGTTCTTTGAGTGCCTCTTCTTTCATTTCAGAGTTTAAGAAGACTGGCGTAACTGCTTCGTTTCTCACGCGCTCGACAATTGGTTGCACCAAATAAAGTTTGGATACTTGCTGAGTTATTAAAGGAATCAAAATCAACAATGCCAGTAACCTAATGGCAACGACAGTCTTTTTTTGCGATCGCCGAAATGATTTGACAACTTCTGCCTCTGCATTTGGGTCAAGCTCATTCTTGATTTTATTAATTGTTCGCTCAAGAGAACGCGGTAGAACTCCAGCTTTGACTTGCGGTTCGGCATTTTCTGGAGCTGAATTTCTAGAGTTTTTGCGGTGGAGTTGCCTCGCTCTAGTTTTTTCTGGGGCGATCGCTTGTTTCACCTCAATAACTTGAATTGGTGGAGTGGGTAGCTGGGATGAAGTATTGCTTGGGAAATTAGTTGAAAAAGGAACTAACGCCGCCGATGATTGAGGTTCGAGAGTGTATTTCGTCAGAGTTCCTTCGGTAAAAAAGAGCCGCATCAGGTGGTCTTGCCCTAAATTTCCCTGCGTAGAACTACTCGTATTAAACTCCTTCATTTGCTGTTTGAGTATACTTAAATGCTTCTCAAAATCAGCTTGCACGCTAGCAGGGAGTTGAGCATTGTTAGCGGCTGATGCAGTTACTTTACCACCATGAAAATATCGGTCTTCAATCGATTTTATGCTCAGCGCGGCTTGATATGCTTGTTCTAGCGATCGCTCTGGCGTACCAAAGATTTTTCCTTTGAGTTGAGAAAGGGGGTCTGTGGATTTGTTGAAGAAGGTAGAAGTCATGCTGCAACTGGGGTGTTTGGAGTACATTTTGGACTAAATTCTGCGTGAGGCGATCGCTGTTACCTGAAACTTTTTTATAGGCGATCGACCACTGCTTTTGGATGCCAATGAGTACGGCTGGGATGGGAACTCGTGTAATAAATGTGACTGTGGGGCAAACGATGTCTTGGTTGCGTAGTAATGTCATCAGTATGCTACTCGTCAAGGATCGTAACTGTTCGGGACAGTGCATACTCATCCCTCAGTCCTCCTCTCCATACTTGCAGGGTGAGTGTTTAGGCAACAAGTTTTAGCAGAGGGTGTTTGCCCTTTTGACAGGAGTCAATTTGACAGGAGTTAATTTGACGGTAGTGATTTTGATGGCGGTGACTCTGAGTCACAGTAGGTAAATTTTCTACATCCGACTGGCTAGTAATTATTGCTCCAGCAGGGATATGTTTTTTATTGGGAATGCCAACAGCCATAGAAAGTGATTGACGCGATGCTGCTTGACCGTTGGTGGTAACTAATTTCAGTTTGGGTGTCATGGTGAAGTGAGTAATTGTTAGTTATCAGTTATCAGGGAGCAGGGAGCAGGGAGCAGGGAGCGCACGAGCAGTTAATTCCGACTTACGACTTACGACTTACGACTTATTTATGCTGCTTTCAATTGCTCGGCAGTACCAATGCCTTGATAGCCAGTGGCTAGCTGCGTGTTGACGTGAACCACGGCTTGATTGAGGAATCTGAGGGGATATTCGTTGGTAATTAAGGGTAAATTGTCAGCAGCTTCTTGTGTAGTGATCAGAGAACCTGCGGGAACGTATCTGCCATCGGCGATATTAACTCCCATGACTAAAGCTTTGGGTTCGATAACGCAGTTATTGCCGACTGTGGCTCGAAATACTAAAGATTGCATTCCGACAAAAGTATCAGTACCAATGCTGGCTGGACCGTGGACTTGACATTGATGCGCCAGGGAAACGCGATCGCTGATGTATACTCCATAGAAGTTACCTTCAACTTCTACTACAGCCTCATGCACCATTTCACCATTGACGTGAGTTTCTAAAGCATGAAGCACTACGCAATCTTGTACGTTGACATCATCTCCTACCCAGATCGGTTGTCCTTCATCGCCTCGTACTGATGCTGCGGGAGCTACCATCACTCGCTTGCCAAGATAAACGTTACCAATTACGGCAGCTAGAGGGTGAATGTAAGCGGTAAAGTCGATTTTTGGCGAATTTTGTTCTTGATTGAAGGATGCCAGCACATTAGCGTGAACGTTAGCAGACTGCTGGGTGCGATCGCTTTTGATAGAGAAGATGTTGCTCATGGGAATACCTCTTTCTTGGTTTGACTTGGGAATTTCCTTATGCATGTCATAAGTTAAACCAATAAATGTAATAAACCTGGAATAAAAAAGTGACAAAGTTGAGACAAAGTTGAGAATAGGTGAAATAGCGCTTTATCTCGCCAAGCAGAAAATCTCGCTAGTTGAGTTTTTCTCGTCCCACGTACTTTACAGACACGCCATTTAAACCAAGGTAACTACCTCAGCGTTCTGACATCTCACCCTCTCGTCTACGCCACAGGTTGTTTGCAGAACTACCAATGACCAATGACCAATGACTAATGATAGCTATAACGCCAGACTTATAAATCACCCAGATTTACCGCATTTGTCTCCCGTAGCTTAACAGAGGTAGTGGGTAACTGAAGTCTTGCTCTCAAAACATGAGAGTCTTCTCATGCAATCTTCATGTTAAGTTCACGATTATATTTTAAGATTAAAGTCGCTCTTTTATTACTTTTTTTGCACTATTCTCATGTACGATTCGAGTTGAACTGGAGCTTATCGCATCTCTTTCTCTATTGAGAATCGAGCGCGATATCCGATTGAGTTAAGATCAGTGTAAATATTCAATGTTTCAATCATTACGTTGGTTATTTTTACTAACTTATTTATTAGTAATGTCTGCTATATTTGGTGCATCTAGCACAGCTATTTATATCTTTTATAGCCGTAGTCTAGAGCAACAGTTAAACGATCGCTTACAGATTTTGGCTGAAGCTGCTATTCCTAGTTTGCGAATCATCAAAAGCCGAGGAATTCAAAGATTAGATGATGAACTTCCTTGGCAAGAGTTATTTCGCCATAATCAAAGCCTTGAATGGTTTAATCCTAAAGGTAAGCCCTTAGCAAAAGAGGGAAAATTTTTTGCTAATTCGTCATTGTCGCAAGCCTTAGCTGATGGTTTACAAGAGGGCTTTCCAATCCTACAGCAACAAGGACAAGTTCGAACTTTTTCTATTGCTGTTTATACCGAAGATAGAGATAAAACTACATTACGCTTAGAAGGATATATTCGCGCTAGCGAGTCTACTCAAGATTTGATGTGGAAGTTAGAGCAACTACGCTCAGGTCTGATTGTGGGAGGAGTCACAGTATTACTATTAAGTAGTATTAGCGGTATTGGTTTAACTTGGCTCACTCTCCAACCAATGCAACGTAATTTAAGGCGATTAAAACACTTTACCGGAGATGTAGCGCACGAACTACGCAATCCCCTAACCGCGATTGGTACTACAGTAGATTTATTACGTAATAGTCCAGAAGAGTTAAGTCCGGCTCAGGTGAGAAAGTTAGCAATTATCGATCGCGCCAACGAGCAAATCATTCATTTGGTAGAAGATTTACTATTTCTATCCAGAGCTAATATTGCTAGCGATCGCCTCGATCGCGATTTTAACTTTGCACCGATTCGCTTAGAAGAGTTACTACATGATTTAGTCGAACGCTTTGAACCACAAGCTCAAAGTAAGCAAATTCAGTTCACCCCGCATTTACGTACTGGTATAGTCGTGAAAGGCGACAGCCATAAACTCAGCCGCTTATTTTCTAATCTTCTAGATAACGCACTCAAGTACACAACCGACGGGGGAAGAGTAGCGCTATTTTTAGAACAAGAGCAACGATTTGCTGTGATTCGGATCGAAGATACGGGAATTGGTATTCCACCAGATTCGCTACCACTCATTTTTCAGCGCTTTTGGCGAGCTGATACAGCTAAATCTGAAAAAGATGGTTTAGGCTTAGGGCTAGCGATCGCTCAAGCAATCGTCCAACAGCATAAAGGTGAAATAAAAGTCAGCAGTAGATTAGGTGCTGGTAGCAGCTTTCGCGTTTTACTACCGCTAGATCCTCAGGCATAATGGCATCAAAACATAAAAAATGTAGAGACGCTACATGTAACGCCTCTACATTTAGATGATGAATTACATTTTGACTTTTAACTTTTGACTTTTGACTTTCCTAATAGCCGCCTTCTTCTTCGTACTCTGGTTGCTTGATTTTCTTGGGAATATTTAAAGGCTGCGGTTCTTCGTCTTCTCCCCAAGCATCGCCATCGAGATCGTCATCTAAATCTTTCGGTGCTGTGTATGGCTTCGGTTCAAACGGTTGGGGTTCGGGGTAGCGGGGTGGAGGTGTAGGCGTATAGCGATCGCTTCCCGACGCTTCACTCCAGTTTTCTTCTTCCTCTAAATCGCGATCGTATCTGTTGGGTTCGTACTGCTGGCGGCGTAATGGCTGCTGTTCGATCCGAGGCTGGACTGTTTCATACTCGTATTCATCCTCATCCCAGGCTTCCTGTACCGCAGGTTGAGTCGTCCGTAGAGGTTGGGCTTTTGGTGCTTGCAACGGTACGCCACTTCCAAGCTGGTTTTCCGGTCGCACTGCTGTGGGAGTATAGTACTGGTCTTCTTCTTTCTCCCAAGGTGCTTTACCAATACCAAGCCGTTCTAGCACTCCAACACTCAAACGATTAATTCTTTCTTCAGCGCCTTCAAAGACAATTAACCGATTGGGACCGCTGCTGACAACTTCTTCGATTGGCAATTCATAAGTACTAATTACCTGGTCGGGGATCTGGGGTAAACCCAGCGAAGCGATAATTAAAGAATGGATTTTGCCTGTTTGAGCGTTAAATGTAAAGCCACGCACTCGCCCCAAGGGTTGACCTGTTTCTGTAATGACTTCACACTTAACTAAGTTGCTGTAAATCTCTACATCGATATCTTCGATCGCGTCTTCGTTCTCCACCAAAATCACATCGCCGATTTTGCTGATGCTGCTCAGGTACATATAACGCGGTACGCTAGCAAAGGCGATCAGGTTGTCTCGCAAACCAAGAGCTACAACCTCCCTGCGATCGATATCTACCCATAATTGGCTGACAACCCCTAATACTTTGGCGTTGTCATCCGCGATCACCTTTGTATTTAAGATGTCGGAGCGTTTAATAGTGTTTTCAGAGGTCATTGCTTTGCGGAGTCCCGATCTCGAATCAGGGTTAACGGTTAATACTTTCTAACGATCGATACTATTATGATGGAATCCTCAACCAAAGTTGTCTTAGGGTTACAATTTTATGCCTAAAACTTGCGTATAAGCTCCTCGCGCTTGGGTCACTCCTATTGTACGTTCGGCTGATTCTATCATGGGTCGGCGCAGGCTCACGACAATAAACTGTGCTTGTTTAGCCTGTTGTTCGATCATTCTAGCTAATCGTTCTACATTTGCCCCGTCTAGGAACATATCTACCTCATCAAAGGCATAAAAAGGTGATGGGCGATAGCGTTGTAGGGCAAAGATAAAACTCAGCGCCGTGAGAGATTTTTCTCCCCCTGACATAGAAGCTAGACGCTGCACGGGTTTACCTTTGGGATGTGCAACTAAATTAAGTCCGCTGGTGAATGGATCTTCTGGATTATCGAGTTGCAGAAATCCATCCCCATCCGATAGAGTGGCGAAAATAGATTGAAAGTTTTCATTCACCGCATCAAAGGCTTCTTGAAACGCTCTTTGACGCAGAGTGGTAAAATTTTCAATCCGCAATAACAATTCAGTGCGTTCGGCTTCTAGGGTCAATAATTTTTGACTTAATTCTTCTAGACGCGCGTTGGTACGTTCGTATTCTTCTAACGCCAACATATTGACAGGTTCCATCGCTTCCATGCGCTTGACAAGCGATCGCAATTCTTTCTGCAATTGTTCTAGATCGACCTTATCCGGTGCTTCTGGTAGGGGATCGGGCATTTCTGCGGCTTGGATTTGAATCTGCGCTTGTAAGTTAACTAAATCTTCTCGCCGCGATGTTTGCGTTTCTTGCAACTTTTGTTGTTGCCATTCTACCTGTTGTTGGTTTAAATGCAGTTCCCGCAGTTTTTGCTCGGCGCGATCGCGTTCTTGTCTTTCCGCCGTCATCCGCTGTTCGATTTCTTTCAAGGATGTATGGATCTGCTTTAAATGTTCGCCAATCTCCTGTAATTGAGCATTGACAGCAGCTTGCTGCGACTGATTTTCTTGTTGCTGTTGTTGGTATTCTCGCGATCGCACTGCGCATTCTTGAATTTTTTCGTGCAATCTTTGAGTTTGATTTTCTATGTCTTTCAATTGCTGTTCGGCGTTACGAACTATCTCGATTCTAGTTTGTAATTCCTGTTCTTGATGTCTAATTGCGGCTTGAATTTGCTGCCATTGACTGTTAGTTTGAGATTGTTCTAACTCCACTAAAGCTTGACGTAGTTGTTGTAATTGTTCTTCTTGTGTAGGTAAATCTCGTTCTAAAGTCTCTAATCTAGCTTGTACCGTAGATAGTTGTTTTGTGTTCTGAGCTAGTTGCGATTGCCCAGTTTCCACTTGTTGGATTAGCTTGCGAATTTCTTTTTGTAATTGATCCTTCAGGAGATTATTTTCTCTTTGTTTGGTCTTCGCTTCTGTTAACTCTTGAGATAGATTTTTAGTTTTAGCTGTCAAATTACCAATCGATTCACCACACCGAGCCAAAATGCGATCGATTTCCTGCAAGCGATTTCTTAACTCTATAACTTCCTGAGATTCAGTAGCATCGCTCGTACCGAAATGCAAACTTGAATTTTGCTGGCTGATACTACCCCCAGTCATCGCCCCACTGGTTTCTAACAATTCTCCCGCTAAGGTGACGATCCGATATTGCCCTAAATGAGAACGCGCTGATTGCAAATCGGCAAAAACAACCGTACTACCAAAAACATAGCTAAAAATATCTTGATAGCGGCGATCGCATTCAATTAGATTAATTGCATAGTCGATATAACCATTGGCATAGCGCAACCCCGAAGCAGGCGAAAATCGCGGGGCTTGAATTTTATTTAGGGGCAAAAACGTCACCCTCCCCCCTCGTTTTTGCTTCAGGATCTCAATCCCCGAAGCCGCCACGCCATCATCTTCTACTACCAATTGTCCTAATCGCGCCCCAGCTGCAATTTCTAAAGCTAGTTGATACCGAGGTTCGACTTTCCCGAGTTGGGCTACCAAACCACAAATCCTGCTTAAACCTGATTGCAGCAAAATTTTTGTGGCAAAAGTCCCTTGAGTTTCCTGCAAGGCTTGAGACTGCGCCTCCAACTTATCCAACTGGCGCTGTTTATCTCTTTGTTCTTGGAGTAGGCGATTTTGAGTTTGCTGTTGAACTTGCAATTCGGCTTCAGCCGCAGCTAAAGATTGAGCTAAAGATTGAATTTGCTCGATTTGACTCGATAATTGAGTTTCTATTTCGGTTAATTGCGTTTGCTTTGTCGCCAGTTCTGGCTCTAAAGTTTGAATCAACCCAGTCTGCTCTTGAATTTGCTTTTCTAATTGATGCGATCGCTCTTTTAATTGCGCTTGTTCGGTACGCTGGGGTTCTACAGTTTGCAGCAGAGATTCAACTTGGCGACTTAAAGCGGCTTGTTGTTGCACCCAAGCATCGGAAGCATCGGCGACTGCACTAGCTTCTGTACGACTTTGTTCTAAGGTTTGTTGCGCCTCATCTCGTTGTTGACGCAGGGAAGAAAGTTGAGCCACGATTTCCTGTTGCTGTTGTTGCAACCGCACCAGAGAATTTTGGTGTTGTTGAATTTCTAACTGTTGTTGCGTGTAAGCGTTCCCAGCATTTTCATAAGCATTTGTCAAGTCTCTTTGACGATTTTGTAACTGTCGCCGTTCGGCTTCCTGGGTGGCTAGAGTTGATTGCAGAGATAAGAGTTCTTCTTCCCCCAGAGTTTTCACCCGTGCGTTGAGTGCGTCTAATTCTGCCGTTACCTGCTGAATTTGGGTGTTGAGGATAGTAAGTTGAGTCGTTAATTCAGTTAGGGTACGATCGCCCGTTTGAATTTCCGCCACCAACTTTTCTTGTTGCTGTTGCAGCGATCGCCAAACTAAGACAATTTCCCATTGCTGTTTCTGTTGATATTCCGTCCGCAGCTTTTGATATTTCTCAGCTTGGATGCGATCGTGAGACAGGCGATCGCGTTGCGTAATTAATTCAGTTTCAACGATGCGGTAGCGGTCTTCCCTGTCTTTAACTTCATTTAAGGTTTCTTTTGCCTGAATAATTTTGCGATCGTAATTCGCTACCCCTGCTAGTTCGTCAATAATCTCCCGTCGTTCTCGCGAGTGCATGGAAATAATACTCGTCACGTCCCCTTGCAGCACGACATTGTAGCCTTCAGGATAAATGCGGATCTGACTCAGTTGTTCGTGCAACTCAGTTTGAGTACAGGTAGAACCATTAATGTAATAAGTTGACGTATACGAACCCTGCTGAGTGACTCGTAAGCGGCGCGTAATCGTCAATTCATTAGGGGTGAGGAGTGAGGAGTGAGGAGTGAGGGATGTGTCTTCCTCCTCCTTGTCTCCCTTGTCCCCCTTGTCCTCTAAATCTTCAACATAATGCCCATTCCCATTTCCATTCACTCCCGACTCCTGAACGCCAGTTCGCACAACGGGGGGAACCCCCGCAAGCGACTGGCTCCTCCCGACTTCCGACTCCCGACTCCCCTCTAAATCAAAAGTCACAGTCACAATCGTTTCTACTGCCGATTTTCCGCGTGTCGCTTTGTCGTGGTTGACAAGATCGGGTAGGCGTTCCGCCCGCATTCCTCTAGAACTTGCTAGACCGAGGCAAAACAGGAGAGCATCAAGAATATTAGATTTACCAGAACCGTTGGGTCCTGAGACGACTGTAAATCCTGGCAGCAAAGGAATTTTAGTCGTGCCACCAAAGGATTTGAAGTTGGTGAGTTCTACGCGCTTGACATGAACCATGTAGGCTGGTCAGTGAAGGAGTGTGAGGAACAAGTGTATCAAAGACAGGATGCCCAACAGGTTAGCATAGATTATTCAATTGGCTATAGTTTCTGTGTAAGTGGTGC
>NZ_JBOFLP010000166.1:0-15722 GCF_051657925.1 Chroococcidiopsis sp. | reverse complement strand
GGTCTAGCTAGCGGAATATCTTCACAAGCACTCGATTCTGAGCTAGTTTCGGCGTTATTGATACCAGGACGAGACACCGCATCGTCAGGTATTGGAGTAGCCTGCGATTCTTCAAGAGTGGGGTTACTCAACGGGCGATCGGGTATCGCTCGATTGGAGTTAGGGTTAGTATTTGCATTGTCAGGTGTTGTAGTCGTAGGAACTATCTGCGCTTGAGACAGTAAGAGCATTGTTATAGACATAGCTTCAGTAGCTCCGCTATTCGCAAAAAACACGGTGAGTATGAAACTCCCTGTCAAAATTTGTTTCAGCATTTTGTCTACTTACCCTATAGTTGTTTACTTGGTAGAAAATCAAAAGTGTCGAGCCACTCCGAATTGAGCAAGGGCGATTTTATCGGGAACCGAAGTGTAGGCGACCGTAGCCGAGAAACTGACCGGAACTCTTCTCTCCGGCTGGAAACGCCGTCACGCCAAATAGATAAATCCCTCCATTGGGATTGCTCTTTGCTCCCAGGGCAACTGTGACTGTGTTGCCAGGTGGCACGGGTGGATCGAAGGCGATCGTTGCTTCTCCAGGTTTATTCGGTTGCTCGCCGCCAATGCTAGCTAAAGGAATCTCTGAACCTTTGGCAAATCTGTCACCGAGAGAAGCACGACTGCGACTGGGATCGAACGAAATCGTGTCGGAGTTCTGGCGCTGAGAGATGGTGACTGCCCCTAGAGGCTCTCCGGCATTTTGAGGAATTGCCAACGTGAAATAATAAGTGGCAGACATATGTGGAGATTTATAGCTAGTTGTAGCTTTTACTAGACGGGGAGGATAGTTAAAGGCTGTTTGTCCGTTACCTAATTGAACTGCCATAACAGGCAAGCTAATCAGAGAACCAGAGAGTATAGCGCCGATCGCCAAATTTCTCTTGGTAAGAATGTTGCGTGCAGATATCTGTTTAGTCATACTTTTCTCCTTGTAAGTTAAAGTTATTGCTACTTTGAAAGACTGTTTCTAGATCGAGCGTTACGACCCAGAACCAGGATGGTAAATGCCCAAGGTAAAGAGTGAAAGTTGTTTACCAATTAAGACGAAACAACATCATTCGTCGTGACAAGTTTCTCCGATTCGTTCGCAGACAAAATCGCGCAACCAAAGGCGATCGCATTTCTGCTAAAGTCGTATGTCCTACAAACTAGCTTAGGAAAACAATCCACATCTAACTATCAAATTCCTGTGCAACTATCAAAATCCTGCACTCAGTTTTCAGGCTGCCCAGTGGAATTTACCTAAAAGTGATTACAATCGGAACTAGACACATTGGGTTTGCACTATGAATGCGATCGCCACCCACCCGATCGGAACCACTCCCCTACCGATCTTGTCGAGTCAAAATCAGGGCTGGGAAAATATTCTGGTGGAGCAATTTCAGCAGCCTCCAGGAGAGGAGAGGAGTCACTTTAGCGAAGAACACGCTATTTGTCTGTCTCTAGCTCCCCGTCCCGTTCGCTTACTGCAAATTAAAGGAGGCAGAACCTATGTCGGCTTGCACGCGAAAGGGGATGTTTCGGTAACGCCTGCCAAGACTCCGTATTTTGCCCGTTGGGATAGTGACGACAATTGTTTGCAAATTCGGATCGCGTCGCGGTTTATCCAGAGCGTTGCCAGAGAGACGATTGCTACAGATCCCGATCGACTGAAATTGCGCCTAGAATTTCAAACTCGCGATCCTCAATTGGAGGCGATTGGCATGATGTTGCTAGCTGAACTAAAACAAGAAAACGTAGGCGGCAGACTTTATATTGAGTCGCTGGCAAATGTTCTAGCAGTGCATTTGCTCAGACAGTATGCCGCTCCCAAATCTCAGTTTATCGTTTACAGCAATGGCTTATCCGAGCGGCAAATTCTGCAAGTCGTGGAGTACATCCACGAACATCTCGATCGAGATATCAAGCTGGCTGACCTGGCTGCATTATTAGGGATTGGTCAATCTCATCTCAGCCATCAATTTAAACAGTCGCTCGGCATGACTCCCCACCAATATCTGCTTGGGCAACGGGTAGAACGGGCAAAGCAATTACTGAAAGAAGGCGAGCGCTCGATTACGGACATTGCCGTTTTGTGTGGATTCAGCAGCCATAGCCATCTGGGTCAACAGTTTCGCCATCTGACAGGAATGACACCAAAAGCCTACAGAGCAAATTTAACTCATCGCTTTGTATAAGCAACTGTTGCCTGAGCGCAGTGTTCTCCGCACTAGCCGCGTTGAACTCCCCCAACAATTAGGTCTCTAATGCTGTTAGACGCTGCAACACAGTATCTGGTACAAGATGAGATAATTGTTATACAGAGTTTGACAACACGGTGACAGTTTCCCTTGTCTCCATTAGCTAGAGAATCTAGTTTTTTGTGAAACGGTTGCCACAGGAGATTTATGAATTTTAATTGTTTGAAGCAAATAAATAATTACTAATTAATACGAAATAATTTAAAAAATTAACTGAGTGCCACTGCAAATACTCCAATAGCTAACATAACTAGTCTCAGCTTCGGAGTAGATTTTAGAGGTGGAAATAGTCCAAATGCTGGAACGATTGAAACCAAAGCTAATTGCGGTCTACCAACTATAAAATTGAGTATTGCTAGCAGAAGGAAGAAAATACTAAGCACCCAATTTATTGCTACGTCAAGTTGTTTATATTGGCTCATAAACCCTAGATGCCTTAGCGATATTAGTTATACTAATATCGCTAAAAGGGTAAGAAATCAAGGTTCTAACTAGGCTATCTTCCAAATCGATTCAATAGTTCCTCGCGGGATGATTGCAAAAGCAGGCGAGTAAATTCTTCTGGCGGCAACTCAAGCAGTTGGGTGATGATGGCGGATAGTTCATCATCTAAAGAACCAAAGCGGACTCTAAGCAGGTTTTCTATAGTAGCGCGGCGTTCTGTCTGTATGCCCTCCTGCCGAGCTTCTTCCATTCGTTGCAAAAAAGCTGGTGACAAGTCCATGATGTATAGTTAAGTATCTTTTAGAAAGTGTGCCAGCAGCTCATCAAACAAAAGTTCAAGTATTACTTATTAACTGGGGATTAGTAGGCTCGTAATGCAGAACGATTAGCTGAGCAGCGAGCAGAGGCAACATAGCATAAGTGCGTCCGTCGTCATCGCTGAATTCAACTAGAAAAGTATCCTCATCAAGCTTTTCAACAACAGTACCCACCTGACCGCGTGATAATCCCCGTTCAGACAAATTCTCACTCAACGCTACGACATCTAGCAGATTAATTGTATTGTTCATAGTTTCAGTCTCCCTTAGAGGACATAACAACTTGTTAATCGGGGAAAATCTTCGCCATGACGAACGATCCAACTACTACGAACTATTACCTGTCCGGTAGATCCAATCATGGGAAAGTCTAGCACGTATAATTGACCGAATTCAGTTTCGTCAGTCGGTGTTGCGTCATAGCTTTGAGCAGCGTTTAACAAAGTAGCTTGGAGTTGTTCTGCATCTTCAGCAGTCAGACCAAGAGCTGCTGCAAAGACACGCGCTTTATGCCGACCGCGATGATGCGTTGTACTTAGGCAATAGTCTCTTAATTTCGCTATGTCTACGATAGCGCGATCGTAATTGGGAAGCTTCATTCGACAAATCTCTATATATTCTTGCCATGCTTAAAAGTTTGCGGGAGAGGAAAGCGCTCCTGGCTCGTACCAGTTTTCAAAGTTTGTTACGATCCACATCGAAAGTGACAAAAATGCTAGCATAAGTTGCTACAGAAACTCTTCATGGCAAGAGCTGGCGTTAGCCAAAAAATGTACTCAGTTATGTAGCAGGCTAGGAGTCTATCCCACTAATATCAAAATCTGAGCTAGAATCAGCATGAAGCTGAAACAGAATCAACAGAAGACAAAATGGCAGGTAGGTTTGAAGGATTGAGCGATCTCGAATGGAAGTTGTTTGAAGACTTGATGCCACAATCCCCAGAGAAACGAGGGCGTGGAATGCCACACGCACCGTTTCGTAAAGTACTAAATACTCAGCTATACGTACTGATTACTGGTTGCCGATGGTGCGACATACCGCGAGGAGAAAAATGGGCATCAAAAAGTTCTGCCCATCGGTGGCTCAAGCGGTGGTACGAAGATGGAACATTGGAGAAGCTAAAAGGGCGAATTCTGGCAGTGGCAGAGGAAAAAGGAATGATTAACTGGGAATACGGAGCCGTCGATGGCTCTTTTTCCCCCTGGCAAAGGTGGAGGTGAGGGTGTAGCTTATGGCTACAAAGGCAAAGGTATCCTCATCCATAGCATTACAGATGCTAACGGTATGCCAGTGGTAGCAATGACTACTCCTGCCAATGGTGACGAGAGGCAGCAAGTCCTGCCAATGCTCGCTCAAATTCGGCTGGCGACAGGCAAACGGGGTAATCCTAAACGTCGCCCTAAAACTCTTGCTGCCGACAAAGGGTATGATGCCAGATGGTTGCGTCAAAGACTCCGTACTAAGGGTATTCGACCGCAGCTCAAAAAACGGCAGATCGGGGGCAAAAAGCCGAAGGGCAGACCAATCAGGGAAATTGTGCCTCGCTACCAACAAGAGCGTTCTTTCTCCTGGTTTCAACGCAAGTACAGAAGACTCGTTGTTCGATGGGAACGGCTAAAAGCGTGTTTTGATGCTTTCCTCCTCCTCGCCACATCCTATATCTGGTTTCCGAAGTTAGTGGGATAGGCTCAGGGCGAGAAGTATTATTTTAGAGCTGTCAAATTATTTTGATTTTGACACTACATTCCCTTTGCAGCGTCATTTGCAGAGCAAATAAGTGTTAATCTCCCTGCTCAATTTCTTTCTTCATCTTTATCTTTTGTCTAATAGATTCATCAGACTGCTGGCTCAATAATCGTTCCTGCTGCTTTCGTTGTTGCATGGATGACTGTTGTAGGAATCCCTCTTTCTCGTCTTGGTTGAATTCGCAGATAGTAGCTTTCTCTCCCTTTTTGGCTTTGTACAACGTGCCACGGTGATTATTTTCATCAACGATATGGAGAGTTTCAGTAGGGGCGTGGTAGATAGCTCTAAAGTTGGCATTAGCGAATGTAGCTGTTTGAATTTCTTCTGAAGCATTGTTAGAGCTAGCTTGCAGGTTTTGGAATGCCAGGTTTAGCATTTTCTGTTCCCAAGGTTGTCGTATTGCGGTTGAGGGTGATGTTGCAGTAGTATCAAGCACTCGGACGTTTTCAGGAACGCATTGCACAAAGCCATCTTTTCGTTCAAACTGATAGCCGTTCTCGGCAAGAAATTGTTGAACGAGCCGATCCGTACCTTGAGCATCACCGACTACAAACGCTGCACCAGCTGCTACGGCACGTTTTAGCAGGGGGATATATTGCTGGGCAAAGACTTCTTTAATCTTTTCTTCGGACACGCCACGCCAGGGACCAGAACCACTGACCATAATCGTGTCGCTAGCCGAATACTCTCCTGTGTTGGCGCGATCGCCCCAAGCTGTTTGATAATTGCGGGTGGAAGATGGTGTATCTGCTGGTGCGGCTGAAATACCGATGAATTGGGTTGCCACTTCTGCCATTGCAATATCTTTTGTCATGTGAGCAGCAACGGCAGAGTTGATTGGCGTTAACCCATCTAGTGGGTTTTTCGACTGTGTGGGTGGAGTTTTTGATTCTTCAGCGATCGGGAGTTTTCCCTGAGCGATCGCGGTCTTTGGCGTTGTTTGGTTGTCAACTGATACTCTTCTAGTGCCATCGTTAGGAGCGATCGCGTTCTCTAGCTGCGTTGCCTGATTGGATTGAGTCCACTTTTCGGGATACCTAACGGTTTGTGGATCGACAACTATATGGGCAATAGTGGTAGGGTTGTCTTTGAGAGTGGCAGTAAATTGGAATCCTTGAACTGGCACTCCTGTGGCTGTTAGCTTTTCTTTGAGGGTAGCGAATGATTCTTGAGCGATCAGTCCCAATACTTTGCCATCAACTAGAGCAATTGGAGTAGGCGATCTGCGCCCATTGGAGTTGCTCTTGAAGCCGATAGTTACGCTAACAGAATCGCCGTTCCAACTATAACCAGCAAAGGCATATTTTTGGATTTGGGTAATCTTGAGTTGATTTCCCTTGCTACTGGTGGCGATGGCGCTGGCACTGGGAGGGGAAGTAATTGTTGCTAGTGCCTCTGTCCCTGTTGGTAACTGCGGAGATTCGCTGCGAAACATCGCCAACTGCTTGCCCTCAACGAAGACAAATCGCTCTATCCTGTTAGAGTCTGTAGGGTGGGGCTGCTGTTGAATGCTGATGGGTACTTTCTCCCCCTGCCACTGCAAACCCAGGTATTCGTTGCTGGAGAAGTGCGTCCCGACTACAGTAAGTTCGGTAAATTGTAATTCTTTGAGTTGCTCTATGACTCGTTCGGGAAAGGCAGCAAAGGCGACGCTAGCTTTGCGCGTGCCTTGATAATGTTGATTCTCTTCGGTGTGGGTAATGTCGTGTAAAGCAGCTGCTAGAGGTAGCTCCTGGTCTTCTGGAGTAGACTGCCTCACGGTTTCTAAATACTCGCTAGCTTTGGCAAATGCTGCTTCGACCATGCTCTTGCTGACCCCTGGTTGAAATGCAACTTTGCCTTGCTTGATTGTCATTCCCGCTTTTATGTCATGTTCTTTAGCTGATACTAGGCTGACTGTGCCAATAGTTTGACTAACTTTTTCACCTGTTTTTGGCTCTACAAAGATGGCGTTAGCTGCCACAGTGTAAGGCATCTTTTTGCTAGGCTTGTGTCCTGTTAACTCGATATCTAGCTCTTTAGCCTGCCAAAATTGAGTATTTTTAGCTGCATCAAATTCATTTAAGTTAGTAATTTCTATCGAGCGCCCGCTTCTAGGCGAAGTCACAACTAAACTCAGTCCTGGTTCAGTTTGTCTTTTTTTCTCTAACCCAATAGCTTCTTTAATCAATTCGTTATAAGTATTCTTGATTGCAACTGCCTGGTTTTTCTGTGATTCTGTAAACTCAATCCCAGGATATAAAGCCCTAAACTGTTCGGCAGGACGAGCGATGAGTTTGTTTTCCTCAAAGTGTCGATCAGTCTGTTTAATCATCAGATCGACGGAACTGTAATTAGCAGTTTTCATCCCCCGCTCTAAAAAAGCTTCTTTACTTTTTTTATCAATTAGCCAAGCTACCCACTTGTAGCTACTAATTTCCTGACAGTATTTAAGGATAGATTCGTCAGGACGCAGGGCGCTTTTGGGACCGTCAGCAGCTACTTGCAGTTCGTTAGACAGTTCGCCCATGCAGCAGCGCAGTAGCTCTTTAACTTGTTCTAGCCCTCGTTCGACCTGTATTTCGCTCAGTTTTGCTGGCAGGTTAGCAATAGAATTGACTTGCTGCAATACTTTTTCTGGTAGCTCTAGTTCGCCCTTATCCTGCCGAGCAGCTACTTCTTTCATATGTGCGGATATGCGTTTGAGATCGCCAAATTTTTCTTCTTTAGGAATTAACTGGGTTTCCCATTGCAGTGCTACGTTTTTCTGAATTTCGTTAGCAATAATGCCAATTTTATTTTCCATTGCACCCACAGCAATTTCTTCAAACGTGCCTGTATATGGAATTTTGGCTTTTTTGACGACATCGGGATAGCGATTTTCTGGTAGGTTGTATTCCTTAACTTCAACTGCCAGGGTGGGAAAATCTTTAGCAGGGGCAAATGCAAGGCGATCGCCATCAAAATCGCATTGCATGTTGTCCATCGCCGTTTTGGGATGGATGTGGACGCAGCCTCGAAGCTTCATTGCTTCTGGCAGGTGGCGATTGGTAAGGACGATGACCCCGTTGGAGTTAATCAAGGGAGAGCGGGTGACGATAACTTCTTCACCTTCGGGAATGAAGGGGACGCAGATTTCGTTTTCCCCAAGCTTGAGACTGGGTTGAGCCAGTCCTGCGGTAAATTTGATAGCGCGTCCGGTGGCTACGTCTACCCATTGGGAGCGGACGAACTCTTGCAACTCGGCAATAATTTTGGGATGTTCCAGAATTTGATAGTGTCCTTCCAAGTCAGCTTTGAGCAAGCGATACACCAATTGGTCTTGCTGCTCTTGCTGCTCTGGGATCTCACCCTGCATCAGTTGGTCGAAAACAGTATCAAAATCTGCTAGGTCTTCTGCTGATTCGGACTCTTGGGAATTCAGCAGTGCTTTGCGTCGTTCGTAAGTTTCAACATAGCGTTGAGCGAGTTTGCGCGGGTCGGATTGAATAGAAGCCAGGATTAGCGCGTCCATTTCTAGCCGAGGCAGCATATCAGCTTCCACCGCACGGGGGTAATTGACGAGAATTTGAGTACCAAGACTATGCTCCCCATACTCCGCCAGTGTTTTGACACCTAACCCGACTGTGAGGTTATATTCCCCAGGCGCGATCGCGCTTTCGCCTTTTCTACCTTTAAATGAGGACGTAGCAAGGATCATGTCGTAGCCAATCTTGCCATCGCGCAGCAGTGCTTCTCCTACCTTGTCCAAAGCAGCAGGGGCAAGCGTACCTTTGGCAATCCGTGCTACGGGGCTTGACTCTTGTTCTTTAATGCCTAGTCGGAACTGAAAGGGCGTATTGATGCTCCCTGTAAGGTCGGACGCTATGTTTAAATCGATTAAGCCTTTGCAATCCCCTACCAAATTTTTAGCCGCATCTTTAGGCAAGACTCCACCATTTTCGCCAGTGACATCATCTATGACTAAAATTCGTAGATTTTGGAGTTCTCTAAAATCGCGACATGAAGTGAATAGTAAACTACCATAGGCTGCTCCATCGGAAGCATTTGGATAGACTCGCTCTCTGGCATTAGTGTCGGAGGCGAAGAACATTCTTTCGCCAGAAGCAAATTGCAATGTTTTGCCTTCATGCTCGCCTAAGTCAGTAGCGGTAGTGATGCCAGGATAAACCGTGCCAATGGCAAACTCTACATCTGGATATAAATATTCTGCTAGTGTATTATTTAGCTTTTCTTCCGCGCCTGTATTTTGCTTCAGCTTGGAATCAAAGTGTTTAAGTATTATGGTCACGCTTAGTATACGAGATAAAATATAATTTTGCTCTACTTAATTCTTGAGCTATATTTAGGGAATTAGGTTTTGGTTTTGCGAAAAAATACTGAAATTTTATAAAGATATGACTAACTTGAATTCATCTAACTCAAAAAAAACTTATGTTGTAAAAGCTTCCGTAAGAGATACAGAGATGATTGCTGACTTGCTGTCTGAAGGATTAGTAGATATTGACGATTTATACGATCCTTATGAAGAGCAACTTAAAGAGGAGCGTAGGCAAGCTGTAGAAGAAATTAAGCGTACTGCTAAGGAGCAACTTGAATCTATCAAGGAATGGGTAGAATTTTAGAAAACTGCTGTAACTCAAATAATCAATTTGAGGCAGTGCTAGTTGGGATAGATTATTTTATAGATGCGCTATTCATGGTAGGAACCAGAAACTAGCTGTCAGAGTGCCTTAAACAACTTAAGCTTAATTATTCAGTTCTATATCTTTTGACATTTAATCCAGTTGTGATTGAGATTATTCTTAATTCTTAGAATCAAACTAAGCTACTTTAAACTGAGAGAAATTATCAATGATTTTTGAGCTTTCCCTCTAAAGTATGCTGTGGCAAGTTAAACATTGCTTTTGTTTTAGTTTACTCCTAGTAAAAAAGAAATAAGATGCGCGTGTATTTATTCGGTTCCAGGTGCTAAGAAGCGATCGTTTCCGGTCTGTCAGCACCTACTAACAAAATCGCCGTGCGCCTGGGTTGGAAAGCGGAAAAAATTCTCAAAGGTCTACCACCGCTTTGAACTCGTAACTCGCGCACTTGAGAGTGTTTGGAACTAAGCAAACAGACTTCTGGCTCTAGAATCCTTTGGTCAACCACTCGGTTAAGTTGCTCATGAGTGCATGAGCTGGTGCTTTTGGATCGACTTGGCTCCAAGCCACAATGAAAGTTGTGCCAAGAACCAGAAAGCTAATCGCGAGTGCCAATAAACGCAACCAAACTGACGGTGGTGTAGCCAGAAGCTGACTCAGCTCGGAGTTAACGCGCTCGTCTGGGTCAACATATTGCTGCTGAGGAGACTGGTGTTGTGAGCGGGAGGAAGTTAGTGGGAATTTCATCATGAAGACAATTTAACTGATAGTTTCGCTGCTACTTTCCCAAGATACTCGCAAGAGCCATGAAAGTACGAGCGACTTATGCTAGGGAGCAGACAACTTCTAGTTATAGAGTTGTTTCTGGTTAAGTCATTACCCAGATGTCAAAGGAATTTAACATCGAGCGTGCTAGAAATTCCAGCGGATTTTTACTGAGACACGCAGCTGGCGTTGGGCTGAGTCTAAGTAAATGTACGTGGCAAAGTTTAAGGAATTTTGAGTTGGCGATCGCTGCATTGGATTCAAAGTTTTTTGAGACAAAGCCGCTCGGTGAATCTGACACATTTGTGCTAAGAAATCCTGAAGATTTTGAGCGAGTTCGAGCGAAAATAACATCTCCTATTAATTAAGATCGACAGCGATTTTCTTGCCATCGCTAGAGCGAGCTATCTCTCCAAAATCGCTTTGATTCTAAAATTCGAGTACCTTTAAAGAGAAGCAGAACGATTTTCGCTCATTAAGAAAAAGCCTAGTTGACAAAACTAGGCTGCTAAGTATATTTATGCTTTTTTAAATGTAAACTGAAAAACTTCTGTTTGTCTTGGGTAGAAATCTCTAACTAATTTTCACTCATTTAGAGCAAGAAAAGCTTGGGATGTTGTGAGAGCGATAGATTTTTGTCTGCCTGTAGAAACAGAAAAAAAGTAGAAAAATCGCAAGTAGAGAAACTCCTGAACTTTAAAAAATTACCTTCAAGCGTCTACTACGAGCGTAGTCTTTGCTATAGCTGACAGAGCAAGTCGATGAAATATTAACTTAAGTCCAAGCCAGATAAGTTCAGGGAATTTCATCTGTTGACGAGCGGAAAAATAGAACGGAACTTCAAAATATAAATTTTATAACCAAAAAAACTACTCATAAAAAGAAGATAATTTTACTATGAAACTGCTAGAAATCTGAGTCAATAAGTCCTAAGTTATTTTAGGGTTCTCCTTTAATTCACAAATACTTACAACCTTGTAGTTTTAGGCGCATTCTATTCTCAATAGACTGAGGTTGTCTGGAAATTCGCCCTGCCTAAAAATGCTCCTTTGCGGAGAATATATAACTCTTAAGCTGAGTTAGAGAGAAGGTTGTAAGTATTTGTTAATATTTGTCTAAAAAAAACTTTTGACTAGCGGACGAATTTCAAGCTCTCAACACTCTTGCTAAACAAATCGGTAAAGATGCTCATCACAGTGCGCGATCGCAGCTTAATATTTGCATTCACTGACATTCCAGATTGCAGTGGCACGGCTCGTCCGTTAATTGTGAGCGACTGCCGTTCCAGTTTGACTTTAGCTGGAAATCTGTAGTAGGGATGGATCTGATCTGGCGGCAGCGCATCTCCTCCAATCCAAACTAACTTGCCTTTGACATCACCAAATTCGCTAAAGGGAAACGAGTCAATCCGCACGTCTACGTCCATCCCCTCTTTAACGAAACCAATATCGCGGTTGGTGATGAAGACAAGAGCAGTCAGAGCATCATCCGGTACGATTTTGAGCAGAGATTGACTAGCATTGGCAACAAAACCAGGAGTATGAGCTTGCAGGTCGAACACCGTACCATTTGATGGAGCTGTAAGCTCGGAGTAGCGCAAAGAAAGTTGAGCAGTACTGATTTGGCTATCAATTTCCGCGATCCGCTTGTGATTTTCCACGATTGCCTTGGTCAGAGAGCTATCAATTTCCGCGATCCGCTTGTTGTTGTCAGCCATTTGAGTCAGCCATTCGGAGCGAGATAGAGCAACAGTATTTTGCACCTTGGATTGAGCTTCATCAATTGCCAGTCTTAGCCGAGCAATTTCCTGCTCTAGTTGCTGTAGTTCCGACTGATTGGTTTGCACCTCCTGTTGTTGCTTGAGCATTTGAATTCGAGAAATAGCACCAGTTTGAGTTAAAGGGAGCAGGTCGTTGAGAATCCCTTGATTCATGTTCAAAGTTTCCTTGGTGCTAGCAAGTCGAATCGTTGCTTGACTTAACTGCTTGGTCAATTGTTGAGCTTCTAATTTGGCAGCGGCAACACGGGAAGAAAGTTCGGATGTGGTTGAGAAAAAACGCTCTTGTCGCTCCCGATCGAGGCGAGCGCTCTGGGCTACACCAGTTAAAAGAGCGCGATAGAGTTGATTTTCTGCTCTTAACTCGGCACGGCTTTTAGTCAGGGAGATGATTTCGGCTGGCAGCTTCAAATGTAAAACTTGCTGCTCCAGTGCTGCTTGGGAGGGTAGAGCGCTCATTTGAGTGCGATAAAACTGATTTTCTTGCAGCAGGGAAATACGAATTTTTTGATAAGAAGCTAACTGGGATAATGCAGCAGTGGGGTCGAACTGAAGCAGGCGATCGCCTTTTTTAACTGTTTGTCCCTCTTCTACATGGATTGCTTTAACTACACCAGCCACGGGAGCTTGCACTTCTTTGACCGTGCCGACGGGTTCCAGCTTACCCGCAGCAGGAATTGCCTCCTCGATTTTGGCGACACTTGCCCAAGCAATAGCGACGGTGGTAATGCCCATCAATCCCCAAAGAATTGCTTGCGACCAAAAGGAGGATTGTTGCAGGATGACGGGAGATTCATATGAGGTGCGCTCTTGAGAAGGCACTCCAACTGGTGGGGTAATGTTTGGAGCAGTTGCAGCTTCCTGCTCTTGAGCGGCTGGGGCAGTAAGACCGAGCGATTGATGATGTCCGACTCCATTGGAGAGAGGATTGGGCTGAGCGCCATTACCGTTGTGTCCGTTCATAAAGCTTTTGAGTTAGCTGAAAGTCCTGTAAGTGGGAGTGCAATTCCTGCTGCGCGTGCAGTAAGTCAGGCATTTATGCGCCAACCGCCTCTTGTTGTTGGTAGAGGCAATAATAACGACCCCGCAAGTTCATCAGTTCGGCATGGGTTCCCTGTTCCACCACCGTCCCAGCGTCCATCATCACAATGGCATCGGCGTTTTTAATCGTTGCCAAACGGTGGGTGATGAAAAACACTGTACGACCCTTAAATGCTGCTGCTAGATTCAAACACACTTGACGCTCGGTGTGATAGTCCAAGGCGCTAGTCGCTTCGTCCAATACCAGCAGGCGCGGATTTTGCAGTACGGTACGGGCGATCGCGATCCTTTGTCTTTGTCCGCCAGATAGAGCTGAACCTCTTTCCCCTACCTTGGTGTTGTAACCCAAGGGTAGAGTCATGATAAAGTCGTGAGCGGCGGCGATCTTTGCAGCTTCGACAATCTCCTCTTGTGTGGCATCGGGATTGGTCAGTCCAATATTTTCCTGTACCGTACCGTCAAATAACAGCGTGTCTTGCAACACCACGCCAATCTGACGGCGCAAGGAATATAGTTCGACCTTGCCAATGTCGTAGCCGTCAATTAAAATTCTACCGCTCTCTAATTCATACAAGCGAGGTAGCAGCTTCGTCAGCGTACTCTTGCCCGCTCCACTTTGACCGACTACACCGATAAAAGTGCCAGAAGGGAAATCCAAATTGACGTTTACCAACTGTGGGGAGCTACTAGAAGCAAAGCGAAACGATACGTTTTCATACTTGACTGCTCCTTGAAGATCTGGCATGGGAATATTATTGCTCCCAGCCGTTTCAATTTCAGTCGGAGTATCGAGAATGTCCGCTAGGCGTTCTAGGGATAACGCAGTTTCTTGGAAGTTTTGCCACAGTTGAATCAGCCGCAGCAGTGGACTGGTGGTGTATCCAGCAATAATCCGAAAGGCAATCAGCTGTCCTAGAGTCAACTGACCTTGCAATACCAAGTAAGCACCGACCCACAGCAGCAGTAAGGAGGACAGTTTATTCAGGAAGTTGCTGATCGATCCTGCCGTAGTGGAAGTCAGGGCGCTCTTAAACCCAGCACTCACATAACGGGCATACCGCTCCTGCCAGGTATAGCGCGATTTGAGTTCGATATTTTGGGCTTTGACAGTTTGAACCCCTGAGACAACTTCTACTAAATAGGACTGGGTTTCGGCATTGCGTTCAGCCTTGGTACGCGACTGCTGCCGAATGACCGGAGCAACGATAAATGTCAGGAGAGCAAATAGGGGGACAGTGGCTAAAGCAACGATGGTCAGCAGCCAACTATAGAACAGCATCACCGCGATGTAGATGACGGAGAAGACTGCATCTAACACTACAGTTAAGGCAGTGCCAGTCAAGAATTGACGGATGTTTTCTAGTTCGTTGACGCGGGTGGCTAACTCTCCCACCGGACGGCGTTCAAAGTAGCGCAGTGGCAGTCGCAGCAGGTGGTCGATGACTTGTGCGCCCAGTGCTAGGTCAATGCGGTTGGTGGTATCGACAAATAGATTCGTGCGGAGGGTAGTAATAACGGCTTCAAAGACGGCGACGACAATTAAGAAGATACCCAGGACGTGTAGGGTGCCGACGCTATTTTGGACGATCACCTTATCGATAATGACTTGGGTGATTAAGGGGTTAGCTAGACCAAATAGCTGTACGAAGAAGGAAGCGATCAATACTTCCAGCAGCACCTTGCGGTAGCGGTAGAGAGAGGGTAAAAACCACGATAACCCAAACCGCTGTTTGGGCGTGTCAGGAGTCGATTGTAGGAGCAGAACCTGACCGGACTCTCCCCAGGCTTCAATAAAAGCGGCTGGCTTCATCCGGCGGATGCCAGTTTCAGGAATGGCTAGAATAAGTTCTTTGTCGCTAGCAGAATACAGCAGGGCAAAGGTATCGTGCCAAGAAAGTAGGGCGGGAGTGGGCAGGCGACTGACTGCGACTGCTGGGACATCCACTAACTGAGATTTGAGCTGCATCAATTCGGCTACAGCCCCGCACAGTTGCAGGGAAATGCTGCCCGTGCGTGTAAAAGAATTGGCGAGCGTGCGCTTGAGGACATCCTTCTTAAACGGCATCCCCAAATGCTGGCTGAGCATGGAGAAGCAGGCTAAAGTTGCGTCTATTGGTCCTCTACCGTGAACGTAGGGATATTTGGTTTGTCTTGTCTGTCCTGAAGAAGATTCTAGTTGAGGTGGGCGCTCTGGCGCATACGGAATGTCTACTTCTTCTGTTGCTGTGGTTGGTGAAACCTCACAAGCAGTAGAGCGATTTAAGAGCAGAGATTGTTCGCGTAAACCTAGCAGACGGGCATTGCCTGGAGCTTCTACTTGGATATAGTTTTGGTTGCCATCAGCAGTTAAGCGACTGCCAACGGTAAAGTTAGTCCTAGCTCCACCACTGAAGATCCACAATAGGTTTGGGTCTAATTGTTGCAGTGGGATTTTACCAGGAGGTAAGTTGAGGATAACTGCTGTCGAGCGTGCTTCTCTAGCCAGCTCTACCAAATCGGCAGCTCCACTTGCCCGTCGCTCCAGTTCGGCTCCTAGCAAGTCAAACACTTCAATGAGGGCGCAACGGTTGCGAAAAGCATCGGCGAATGTTCTTTCTTGCTCTAGCAGTGCTAGGAAATCGGCGGCACTTAGCGTCAAGCAAGTAGCTTCGGTGGAGGCGATCGCGGTTTCGCAAGCCACTTGGCGCAACAGACTCACCCAACCCAAAACTTCTCCTGGTCTAATGATTTGC
>NZ_JBOFLP010000165.1:0-24289 GCF_051657925.1 Chroococcidiopsis sp. | reverse complement strand
GCCCTTAATGTTGAGTTCTCTATGTACGGCTTTACCCGCACGCTTGGGATTGGTCATCATCGGTAACGAAGGGGCGATCGTCGTCGGCGGATTGGGTGCAGTGGCGATCGCCCTTGCCCTCTCTACAAACGTTCCACCTTTAGGATCGCAGATTGCAATGGCTGTAGCTGGGATAGTCTGTGGCGGCGTGTGGATTGGCATTGTGGGGGCGTTGCGCCATTACCGAGGTGTAAATGAAACCATCAGCAGTTTGTTAATGAACTATATCGCGATCGCCCTGCTCAATCACTTAGTCGGGGGACCGATGCGCGATCCCAGTTCTCTAAATAAACCCTCCAGCTACCCAATTCCCGATGTCAATATGCTGGGAGATCTGCCAGGAACGCGGATTCATTACGGGCTGATTTACGGTTTAATTGCCTGCGCGATCGCATATTTCCTGATCCAGCGCACGACTTTCGGCATGGCAGCCCGTATCGCAGGGGGAAATGTCAGGGCAGCCAAACTCGCCGGACTTCCCGTAGGCAAACTTACCCTCGCGATTTGCTTTTTGGCTGGTTCCTGTGCGGGGTTGGCGGGAATGGTAGAAGTTGCTGCCGTTCACGGACGGGCGAACGAATCTCTCAACGCCAACTACGGCTACAGCAGCATTCTCGTTGCCTTTATTGCCCGTAACAATCCCCTGGCAGCGATATTAGTCGCAATTTTACTCGGTGGTATCTTAACTAGCGGTGGCATTTTACAGCGGCGGTTAGAATTACCCGATGCCACAATTTTAGTCTTTCAAGGCATCGTGTTTCTGGTAGTGCTATTTAGCGAATCCCTCTACGGCAAACTCGGAATTTTTCAGGAGAAGTTGGATGGCGGCGACAGAATTGGGTTGGTGGGGAGTACCGCTAGCGATCGCAGCGGGAACGTTGCGGGGTAGCGCCCCCTTCCTGTTCGTCAGTCTGGGCGAATGTCTCACCGAAAAAAGCGGCAAAATCAATTTGGGCTTAGAAGGCACGCTGTTAACGGGGGCGATGTCTGCCTATGCCATCTCCTACTTAACCAAATCCCCTTGGTTGGGCGTGCTGGTTGCCGGAATAGCCGGAATGTTACTGGGTATTATCCATGCTTGGCTGTGCCAGCAACCAAAAGTTAGCGATGTCGCCGTAGGCATCGCGATGATTATCTTCGGTAGCGGTATCGCCTTCTTCTTCGGCAAACCCTTTATTCAACCCGTCGCCCCCCAACTTCCCGCAATCGCGTTTGGTAGTTGGAGTACTTCGCCGCAAATTCAATCGGCATTGAAGATTTGTCCTTTGTTTCTGATAGGAGTGGCGATCGCCCCTGTAATGCAGTGGTTTTTCGCCTCCACCCGCTGGGGCTTATACATCCGTGCCGTAGGCGATGCCCCTGAAGCCGCAAAAGCCATGGGGATATCCATTCATCGCGTCCGCTGGCTGTGTATCGTCGCTGGCAGTTTCCTCGCCGGCATTGGTGGCGCGTATCTCTCCCTCTACTACCCTGGCAGTTGGACGGAACGTATCTCTAGCGGACAAGGACTGATGGCAGTCGCCCTCGTGATTTTCGCCCGCTGGCAACCGATGCAATGCTTGTATGCAGCCTTACTCTTCGGCGGCGCACAGGCGATCGGTCCTGCCCTACAATCCGTTGGTATTGACTCCTACTACTACCTATTCAATGCCTCCCCCTACATCCTCACCTTACTCATCATGATTATCACCTGTTCCCCCAAACGCACCCTCACAGGCGCACCAGGCGCATTAGGTAAGTCGTAAGTCGTAGGGGCGGGTTTAGCAAGTAGGCTCGCAAATGGAGCAATAAATCTTGGTCAAAACCCGCCCGTACAGAAGTCAGAAGTATTTCACACCCCACACCCCACACCCCTCATTTATGACTGGACTTGGTGGTTTAAATAAATCTCCCGATGGAGTTGTTCTCGGACTCGTACAACTCCAACTCCCTAATGTCGTCACCCCAGATGACTTATCGGCACAATGCGATCGCATTTGTCAATTGGTGGCAAAGGCGCGGCGCAACCTACCGACAATGGATCTTGTCGTTTTTCCCGAATATGCCTTGCACGGGCTATCGATGGATACCAATCCAGAAATTATGTGCCGCTTGGATGGGGCAGAAGTTACGGCTTTTCAAAAAGCCTGCCGTAACAATAAAATTTGGGGTTGTTTCTCCATCATGGAATATAATCCCTACGGCAACCCCTACAATAGCGGCATTATTGTTGACGACAAAGGCGAACTCAAGCTTTACTATCGCAAATTGCATCCTTGGATTCCCGTCGAACCGTGGGAGCCAGGAAATATCGGTATTCCTGTCTGTGAAGGTCCCAATGGCAGCACCCTCGCCCTGATTATTTGTCACGATGGGATGTTTCCTGAAATGGCGCGGGAATGCGCCTATAAAGGTGCAGAGATTACGATCCGCACGGCTGGTTACACTGCCCCGATCCGTCATAGCTGGCAGATTACCAATCAAGCCAATGCCTTTTGTAATTTGATGTACACTGCCTCGGTGTGTATGTGTGGTAGCGATGGCACATTTGATTCAATGGGCGAAGCGACGATCGTCAACTTTGACGGTACGCCCTTAGTTACGGGTGGCAGTCGTCCTGATGAAATTATTACTGCCGAAGTGCGACCGAATTTAGTCCGAGAAGCCCGTAAGCTGTGGGGGGTGGAAAACAACATCTATCAGTTCGGGCATCGAGGTTACGTCGCTGTTAAAGGCGGGGCGCAAGATTGCCCGTATACATACATGCAGGATCTTGTCAATGGCTGCTATCGCTTGCCGTGGGAAGATGAAGTCGTGCATAAAGACGGTACTAGTTGCGGATTTCCCGCCCCGACTCGCACTTATAGAGGCGAAGAAATGCCCCGCATTCCCAGCGGACAAGGAGGCTAGAAATGGGATTATTTGTCGCCGCCGATCCCTATCAATATCCTTATAATGGCGATTTGCGCCCTGAAAATACGGTGCTAATTGAGATCGACATGCAGACCGATTTTTGCGGCATCGGTGGTTATGTAGATAAGATGGGCTACGATTTATCCTTGACGAGAGCGCCGATCGCACCCATTAAAAGGTTACTCGTAGAAATGCGATCGCGTGGTTTTCCGATTATCCATACCCGCGAAGGACATCGCCCCGACTTGTCAGACTTGCCAGAGAATAAACAATGGCGATCGCGTCAAATTGGGGCAGGAATTGGCGATCCTGGTCCCTGCGGTAAAATTCTCGTGCGTGGAGAACCAGGCTGGGAAATTATTCCCGAACTCGCGCCTTTACCTGGAGAAATTGTCATCGATAAGCCTGGAAAAGGGGCTTTCTACGCCACCGATCTCGATTTAGTCCTGCGTCGCTTGGGAATTCAGAATATTATCCTCACGGGGATTACCACTGATGTCTGCGTCCACACGACAATGCGAGAGGCTAACGATCGCGGTTACGAGTGTCTGTTACTGTCAGATTGTACGGGGGCAACTGACTACGGCAACTACTTGGCGGCGTTAAAGATGGTGAAGATGCAAGGGGGTGTTTTTGGTGCGGTTGCTGACTCGCAGGCTTTGATTGAGGCGATCGGTGTCTTGCCCATTGCTAAGATCCCCCTAAATCCCCCTTAAAAAGGGGGACTTTGTTCTCTCTTTTAGTTCTCTCATTCTCCTTAAAAGAGACACAGGGCTTTATTCCCCCTTTTCTAAGGGGGGCTAGGGGGGATCTTTCATACTTGGCACGCAAAAAATTACAAGTCTTATTTTGTGTCACGCAAAGACACAAAGAAGGCGCTAACCCGACTCCTGTACGGGCGAGTTTAGCAAATAGATTGAAACCCTTAGACGTTAATTTTCGCTCAAAACCCGCCCCTACGACTTCCGACTCCTGTACGGGCGGGTTTAGCAAATAGATTGAAACCCTTAGCCGTCAATTTTCGCTCAAAACCCGCCCCTACAACTCTCAACTCCCTCATATGACAACTATCGTAAAAAACATCACCACTGACATTACCAAGCCACCAGAACTAACAGCAGTTGAAATGACGAAGCGGTTTGGTGCTAATTTGGCGCTCGATCGCGTTTCTTTACAGTTGAAGCCAGGTAGGTTTCACGCCTTGCTAGGAGAGAATGGGGCGGGGAAAAGCACTCTGGTGAAGTGCATCATGGGTTTTTATCCTGCTGATAGTGGCGAAATCCAGATTGACGGGCGATCGCTGACTATTACTAATCCCCGCGATGCCCAGAAATACGGTATTGGTATGGTTTACCAACATTTTACTTCCGTGCCAGCGATGACGGTGGCGGAAAATTTGGTCTTGTGCCGTGCTGAAAGTCGCAACTTGATTAATTGGAAAGCCGAGTATCAACGGTTAGATGCTTTCATGCAAACTGCGCCCTTTCAAATTGACTTAAATACCCCGATCGCGCAGTTAGCAGCAGGACAAAAACAAAAGTTAGAAATCCTCAAACAACTGTACCTGAAAAACCGGATTCTCATCCTGGACGAACCGACTTCGGTTTTGACTCCAGGGGAGGCAGATGAGGTTTTGGGTTTAATTCGCCAAGAAGTTGCAGCCGGACACTTAAGCGTATTACTCATCACACACAAATTTCGCGAAGTCACGGCGTTTGTAGATGAAGTTACCGTCCTGCGGCGGGGCAAACTTGCCGGACACGGTTTAGTTAAAGATTTATCAGTTGCAGATTTAGCCCAAATGATGCTGGGAGAACAGCGAGAACGGCGACAGGTGGAAAAAACTAGCCAAACTGCCGCGATTCCCAAGCTTGAAGTAAAGCAAATCCATGCCGATCGCGATAATGGTTTAGAAGCAGTCACCGATTGTAGCTTCACTGTCCATGCAGGCGAAATTGTCGGTATTGCTGGAGTTTCTGGTAACGGACAGCGAGAATTAATTGAAGTGTTAATGGGACAGCGATCGCCTACTGCGGGAGAAATTCTGGTAAATGGAGAAACCTATCGGGCTACCCGTACCGAGATGGAACGACACCAGATCTTTTCTCTGCCAGAAGAACCCCTACGTAATGCCTGTGTCGCTCATATGAGCGTAGCAGAAAATCTTGCCCTGAGAACTTTCGATCGCCCACCCCAAGCCAAATGGAGTTGGTTGCTGGTTCTGCGTGCCATCCGCCAAGCCGCCGAAACCTTAATTGGTAGCTTTACTATTAAAACTCCTACCCCAGAAACCCCTGTCGGACATCTTTCTGGCGGGAACGTCCAGCGTACTGTCCTGGCTAGAGAACTCTCATCGCCCCAGATACAAATTTTAATTGCTGCCAACCCTTGTTTTGGCTTAGATTTTGCCGCAGTTGAATACATTCACGCTCAAATTATCGCCGCCCGCAATCGCGGTGTCACAGTATTATTAGTCAGCGAAGATTTGGATGAATTACTAACATTAGCAGATCGCATTTTAGTTATCAGTAGCGGCAAAATTGTTTATGAAAGCGCGATCGCCCAAGCCGATATTTCTACCATCGGTCACCGCATGGCAGGAAATTAGAAATCGGAAGCCGTTATATGATCTCAAGTCAACCCTACGATTACAATTTTCCTTTTAATGGCGTAGCCCTGCTCGTTATTGATATGCAACGGGATTTTTTGGAACCAGGTGGTTTTGGAGCAGCTTTAGGTAATGATGTCAGCCGTTTGCAAGCGATCGCCCCAAATATAAAACTTTTATTACAAGCATTTCGAGATTATCATCTGCCAATATTTCACACTCAAGAAGGACACGCGCCAAACTTATCAGACTGTCCGCCATCAAAGTTAAATCGCGGCAAAAGTCAGCTAAAAATTGGCGATATTGGTCCAATGGGACGAATCTTAATTCTAGGAGAACCAGGTAATACGATCGTGCCGGAATTAGCTCCTTTACCTGGAGAATTTGTCATTACCAAACCAGGAAAAGGCGCTTTTTATCGGACTAATTTAGAACAACTTTTACAACAACAAAATATCTCTCACCTCATTTTCACTGGAGTCACAACAGAAGTTTGCGTACAAACAACCATGCGCGAAGCCAACGATCGCGGCTACGAATGCTTGCTTGTCGAAGATGCCACCGCCAGCTATTTTCCCGAATTCAAACAAGCTACCCTTGAAATGATTCGCGCCCAAGGCGGAATCGTCGGCTGGACAGCCACCACCGCAGCTGTCTTACAAGGCTTAGCGAAAATCAAATCATAAACCTCTCTAAACTTACGACTTACCGAAAACATCGGAACGCTTGAAAGCCCTGTGTCTTCAGACCAGGGATGAAAAGCGAAGGCTAATTTTAATTAGCCGTCCCCTTGACTATATCTTAATATTAGAAAACATAATTTTGTTGTATATTAATTAACTAGGGGGTGATGTATTTGTACGGATGTCAGCAGGTCTTGTTAAATCCAGATAAAGAATTAACAGCGATCTTGGAATTCATTTGCCAAACTGCTAATTCTTTAATTAATTGTGGCATATATTATGCTCGTCAAATCTACTTTAAAACTAGAAGATTTCTAGGCAAGTTTGACTTAGAAGCGGAATACAAAACCAACAGACACTTCAAGGCTTTGCACTCTCAAGCAGCACAACAAGTGCTGAGGTCTGTATCTGAATCCTTTGAGTCGTTCAAAAAGTTAAAATCTGCATTTAACCGAGGGGAAATAACAGATAAGCCTAGACCGCCCAAATATCGCAAATCAGGGGGTTTTGCGCTTGTCTCTTATCCCAAACAAGCACTCAAGTTGGTGGGCAACCAAATTAGAATTCCACTTGGAAAACAAGTTAAATGCTGGTTTGGACTGGATTGTTTCTTTGTGCCATTCCCTAAGAGTCTAAAGTTTGAACAGATAAAAGAACTCAGGATTCTGCCTAGAAATCGCTGCTTTTATGTTGATTTTGTTTATAAAACGAATGTTGTCGAAATAGATGTAGACCCAAATAACGCGCTAGGTATTGACCCTGGTTTGAGTAACTGGTTAACTTGTACCTCAAACGTTGGCACTAGTTTTATTGTTGACGGTAGACAAGTTAAATCACTCAATCAATGGTACAACAAAAAAATCTCAACCATGAAAGAAAACAAGCCCCAAGGGTTTTTGTCTAATCGGTTGGCTGCGATAACTGAAAAACGCAACCGACAGATGCGAGATGCGATAAACAAAGCAGCAAGATTGGTTATTAATCACTGCATTGAACATCGGATCGGCACAATCGTATTTGGTTGGAATCAAGGACAAAGGCAAGAGATAAAACTAGGCAAAAACAATCAATCTTTTGTACAGATACCGACAGCTAGACTCAAAGAAAGAGTCAATCAGTTGTGCCAGCAATACGGCATCAGATTTATAGAAACGGAGGAAGCGAACACTTCTGCTGCCTCGTTTTTGGATAATGATACTCTTCCCAAACATGGTGAAAAACCCAACAACTGGAAAGCATCGGGAAAGCGAGTTAAGCGTGGATTGTACCGTACAGCCAACAATTGGTACGTGAATTGTGATGCACAAGCGGCAGCAAATATTCTTCGCAAAGTAAGCGTAACACTGGGTTTAGACCTAAGTGGAGCGTCTAGGGCTGCACTGACCCAGCCGCAGAGAATTCGTCTCTGGCAATTGGTAAGGAAAAGCTCGATTGGCACGGATTCATCCTGCCTCGTAGCATCCTTATAGAATCCCCGTCTCTGAGCGAGCGGGGAGAGTCAAGACTTATTCATATATTCTCTCCAGCCGCCCCATTGAGTAATTTCCTGCTGTCCTTCAGTGGCGATCGCTTCCCCTAAAACTCCTAATACTATCTCCCCATCGGCTAAACGTACTTTTCCAATACATAATCCAGGGGGTTCTTGCCAGAGAATTTCGCTCAATCCTGCTGGAGGTACGTCCCAAACTTCTACAGCGATCGCGACTCCACCTGTGGCGACTCGAATCATAGCTGGATAGCGATCGCCAATCGACCACAAGCGATAAGTTGGTTCTGTCATCGCTTCTCGTAAGAAAGTGGCTCCAACTGTCAATAAATTGGCGTTCAGTTCTAATCCGCGCATTAAAGTTCCATTCACGGCTAGCCGGACATTTTTCATGCAACTTCGATCTTTTTAGACGTTGGGATTTCTAGATGTTATTTAGCCTTGCTAGCCCGCGCAAACTCATCGCCTCCTTCTATAATCAACCACTCTCAAGTTGAATGTCGCTAATATCGTATGCCCTAATGTCATTTTTGAATAGAGGTTGACAGGTAGAAATTGTTTCTCCCCCTTGACTCTCTAGTTAACTAGAGAATTCACAATAGATTTAGTCACGTTATGGAGTTGAGCAAATGTTAATCCAGCTCAAAGTTCCCAAACTCGCTTGCGCTGCTTGTGTCGATGCTGTAACTCAAGCAGTGAAGAAGGTTGATGCAACCGCAAAAGTAGAAGCCGATCCGAAAACAAAAATGGTCAGTATTGAGACGCAACGATCGGCAGCAGAAATTGAAAATGCGATCGCTGCTGTGGGTTATCCTGCGGCTTAAGCAGCAATTGGTTACCAATAAAAAGCAATCGCCATATGGATAACATCACGCTAAAACTAAAAGGCATGAGTTGTGCCTCTTGTGCTAACAACATTGAAGCCGCCATTCGCTCTGTTCCTGGAGTGAGTCATGCCAGCGTTAACTTTGGTGCAGAACAAGCTACAGTTACTTACGATCCTGACAAAACAGACGTAGCGACGCTGCAAAATGCGGTGGACGCAGCTGGATATTCCGCTCAACCGATGCAAGAAGACTTGTTGGCAGCAGATGACGATGCCGAACGTCGGGCGCGGCAGGGAGAAAATCGAGACTTAACTCGTAAGGTTTGGACTAGCGGTATTATTAGTGCAGTGCTGGTCATTGGGTCGTTGCCTGCTATGACGGGGGTATCGATCCCCTTCATCCCCATGTGGCTGCACAATCCTTGGCTACAACTGATACTCACGGCTCCAGTGCAGTTCTGGTGCGGTGCATCCTTCTATGTCAATGCCTGGAAAGCTTTCAAGCGCCATACAGCCACGATGGATACTCTAGTGGCGATCGGTACGGGTGCGGCTTACTTATATTCCCTGTTTCCCACCTTCTTTCCTGGGTGGTTTCTGGCTCAGGGTTTGAACCCAGACGTTTACTACGAAGCCGCCGCTGTCATCATTACCTTAATCTTGTTGGGAAAACTGCTAGAGAATCGCGCTAAGGGACAAACCTCAGAAGCAATTCGCAAACTAATCGGCTTACAGGCAAAAACAGCGCGTGTCATTCGTGACGATCGCGAGGTAGATGTGCCGATTGCCCAAGTCGTTGTGGGAGATATTATCCTGGTTCGTCCTGGGGAAAAAATTCCTGTGGATGGAGAAATCGTTGATGGCTCCTCCACGATTGATGAGTCAATGGTGACGGGTGAAAGCTTGCCTGTGAAAAAGCAGCCTGGAGATGAAGCAATCGGCGCTACGATTAATAAAACTGGCAGCTTTAAATTTCGGGCAACACGAGTTGGTAAAGATACATTTTTGGCGCAAATTGTCAAGCTCGTACAGCAAGCTCAGGGTTCCAAAGCACCGATTCAACGGTTGGCAGACCAAGTGACGGGATGGTTTGTACCTGCGGTCATCGCGATCGCGATCGCTACCTTTGTCATCTGGTTTAACATTATGGGCAACCTGACGATGGCATTGATTACTACTGTTGGCGTGTTGATTATTGCTTGTCCTTGTGCTTTGGGTTTGGCTACACCCACATCTATCATGGTTGGGACGGGGAAAGGTGCAGAAAACGGTATTTTGATTAAAGGTGCAGAAAGCCTGGAACTAGCGCACAAACTGCAAGCGATCGTGCTTGACAAAACGGGTACGATTACGCAAGGCAAGCCAACTGTCACTGACTTTGTAACCGTTAACGGTACGGCACATAGCAACGAGCTAAAACTCTTGCGCCTAGCTGCTTCTGTCGAACGCAATTCAGAACATCCTTTAGCTGAAGCTGTGGTGCAATACGCCTCTTCTCAAGGAGTAGAATTGACCGATGCACGAGAATTTGCAGCGGTTGCAGGTAGTGGCGTGCAAGGATACGTCAGCGATCGCCTCGTACAAATTGGCACGCAGCGCTGGATGCAGGAATTGGGAATCAATACCAGCCAATTACAGCAACAGTGGGATCGACTGGAGTATCTCGGTAAAACAGTCATTTGGATTGCTGTAGACGGCATAATTCAAGCAATTATGGGAATTGCGGATGCCGTCAAACCTTCTTCTGCTGCTGCTGTACGCACTATGCAGCAGATGGGATTAGATGTAATAATGCTGACTGGTGACAACCGCCGCACGGCAGAAGTTATTGCGCGAGAAGTCGGGATTAAACGAGTCATGGCAGAAGTTCGTCCCGATCGAAAGGCTGAAGTTGTTAAGTCTCTGCAATTAGAGAAGCAGGGGAGCAAAAAACGATTCACGACTCCCAAAATTGTCGCAATGGTTGGCGATGGGATTAACGATGCACCAGCCTTGGCGCAGGCGGATGTGGGAATCGCTATTGGTACGGGAACGGATGTGGCGATCGCCGCTAGCGATATTACATTAATTTCTGGTGACCTAGAAGGTATCGTCACCGCAATTCAACTCTCGCGTGCCACGATTCGTAATATCAGACAAAATCTGTTTTTTGCTTTCATCTACAACGTGGCTGGCATTCCAATCGCCGCAGGTATTCTCTTTCCTTTCTTTGGTTGGTTGCTCAGTCCGATTATTGCAGGTGCAGCAATGGCATTTAGTTCTGTTTCAGTGGTGACAAATGCACTGCGTCTGCGTAACTTCCATCCGAAAACTGCGCGTTAAATTTAGGAGCCAGGAGCGATTGTATAGGAGGTTTTCAATGGTAAGCAAAACTGCGATCGTAGGTGGTATTGCGAGTATAGGATTGGCATTAGGCATTGCTTCGGGACAAGCAGTGGCACAAATGTCTCATGAAGGGATGCAACGCTCCGAAATAGAGCAGAAGGGTCAGTTCCACCGTATCGAACAACCGCTATGGTTGAAAGGAGCCGTTACGGTTAGTGGTTTGGGATTAATTGGACTAGAACTGTGGTGGTTTCTGCTCAGCAAGCCTAAGTCACACAAAGCCAAGACGAGTCAAGGGATTCAGGCGGTCGAGATTGCTGTTGATGGTGGGTACGAACCCAGTCGAGTTGTGGTAAAAGCAGGTCAAAGAGTCCGACTCAACTTCCACCGTACAGATCCTAGCAGTTGCCTCGAAGAAATCCGATTTCCTGACTTTCATATTGCCCAGAATCTCCCTCTCAACCAAGTCACACCCATCGAGTTCACGCCCGACAAACCAGGGACTTATACTTTCACCTGTGGCATGAATATGTTTCGAGGAATCATCGAAGTTCAACCTGCCGATTCTACTTTTGTTGCCAGCTTAACGCCTGTTACCCCATCTACTACTGTCAAATAACTGCTTTGAACGGCTCGAACTCATCATGCATTAGCCCGACACAAATTTTATTGCTTTCAATGAGAAATACTATCATTTAAGTTTGAAGATATTCTTGTTGGGCAAAAGAATTTCGGTCTGTCAAACGCTAGTTCAGGGGATGCTGGATGAAGAATGCTTCACGCCGTCAAGTTTTACAAGGTGCGATCGCTTCGGCGATTATTATTGGGTTCAATCCAGCCAAGCAATCGTGGGTCACATCCGCCAGTGCTGCATCTGGATTTGAGTCTCTGCCACCCCTGGACGGTATACTTTACACCGATTCTGTCACTCGCAATGCTGCCGCTGATGATTTCGGTCATCTGGTGCGTTGTTACCCAAGTGCTGTACTCAAACCAGGTTCGGTTGAAGATGTTGTGAGAATTGTCCGGTTTGCTCGCAGCCACAAGCTGAAAGTTGCCGCACGCGGTCAAGCGCACTCCACTTACGGTCAACCGCTCATAGAGGCGGGGATAGTTATTGACATGAGTTCGCTCGATACGATTCATAATATTAATGCAGAGGGGGCAGAAGTGGATGCAGGTGTATTGTGGAGCCAACTGCTGCTGGCATCGCTGGAGCGACAACTAACACCCCCCGTCTTGACAGATTACATCGAGCTATCCGTGGGTGGCACTTTAGCAGTTGGCGGGATTGGCGGTAGGAGTCATCGTTATGGCGTGCAGGTGGATAATGTCTTATCCCTTCAAGTCGTCACGGGTGCGGGCAACCTAGAAACTTGTTCTCGCTCCCAAAATCGCGATTTGTTTGAAGCAGTGCTGGCAGGGTTGGGTCAATGTGGCATTATCGTCAGGGCAACAGTTCGCCTGATTCCCGCCGCCCAAAATGCCCGCGTGTTTCTCTTGTTTTACAACGATTTGGCTGCTTTGACGCACGACCAGCGCTGGCTAATTGCCCAAAAACGATTTGACTACGTAGAAGGTCAAGTCGTAGCCGATGCGAGTGGTGGATGGCGTTATATGTTGGAGGCAGCTAGCTTTTATACTCCACCAGATAAACCAGACAATCACAGTTTACTTGCTGGGTTAAGTTACATTCAGGGTACTCAACAGATTGAAGATAAGTCTTACTTTGATTTTGCGAATCGATTAGCTCCGACTGTAGCTTTTTTAAAGGAGAGTGGAGTATGGTTTTACCCACATCCTTGGTTAGATTTATTCGTACCAGGAACCGCAGTTAACGGCTTTGTAGGTGAAATCGTTTCTAACTTAACTTTAGCGGATACGGGTCAGGGTCCAGTGCTGCTGTATCCCGTGGCAACAGACCGCTTGACGCTACCGCTGTTTCGGGTTCCTGATGAGGAGGTTGTGTTTCTATTTGCGATTCTACGCACTGCACCACCCGATGCTAGCGCGATCGCAAAAATGCTAGCTGATAACCGCACGTTTTTCGAGCGCAACCGCGACAGTGGTGGATATCGCTACCCGATTGATGCCGTTCCATTTTCTCAAGCCGATTGGAGACAGCACTTTTATCCAGTATGGGGTAGGCTAGTCAGCGCCAAGCGCCGCTACGATCCTGACAATTTACTTACACCTGGTCAGGGGATTTTCTAGCACAATTTTAAAAAGAAATTACTAAATACGGTTCCTCAAATTTACCAGATTGTATAGATTTTCCTTTCAACTCTGGTGGTAAGACAATCTGTCGCCTTTGGTCGCCAGCTTCAACGACAATTTCTGCACCAGACTGCGTTAACTTAACTTGTTTTTTATTAAATCCTGGTAAAAAAACGTGAACTTGGCGCTGGACGAGATCGATGTTGAGTGGCGGTGTTACGGAAATACTAGCGTTAAAATCTGGCAATTCTTGAATAATTGCTTCCCAATTCCTCTCCTGCAAAGTAGAGATATGATGGACAGCTAATGGGGTAAAAGCCGACTGTACGGATTCTCTACTTAAATCTCGATCTTGATAGGCTAAAATACCACTGACAGTGAGGTTAATTTGTTGGGCGCTGCCCCACCACCAGCGAGTATCGGCGATCGCTTCTGGTGTATCGTTAGTAACGAGATATGCTGTTAACTGACTTGCATCGTTAACCACTGCCACTCCTTGCTCGATCCAATGCTGAATTTGAGCCAGTCCTTCTTGCATTTTTTGGCGATCGATATTAGCGTTAAGAATTGCCGCAGCCAACGGACCACCAATTGAATTAGCAATCTCACTAATATCTATATCTGCAAATATTTGGTGAAAGCGCCGAAAATACCAATCCAAAGCACTAGGAATCCCTAGCATACGCAGTGTCTCTAAATTTTCCCGATCGCTATAAATAATAACATCATAGCTACCACTTTGATAGTATTGTCGTAGGGCATTAAAAGTTAAAAAACTATCAAACCCAGGTAGTATAATCAATTCGGCAGGATAGATTTGTTCGGAAAAAGAATCTGGTAAATAGGTAGAAACAAGTTTTTTGACTTCATCCCAAGCCTGTTCTAACAGTACAGTTGTTTGTAACTGTACGACTTGCAGATGACTCTCAACGCTTTGAGGATGCGTACTTAAAGAAGTTTCTAAAAGTAGCTCCGTACTGGGATTAACATAGGTAGCCAATAAAACTCTTTTACCTTGTCGGGCAAACCATTTCGCAGTAGCAATTGCTAGTGTTATCCGTTCTCTATATCCATCGCCCAGAAATGTAATTATTCTGCTCATTGAATCAATCCCGTTGCTAATAGGGAATTGTAGGAGCGAGTCTACCAAAAAAAATTGCTAGGTGCAGGTATTCTAGTTAAATTCGCCCTTCCGAAATGAGGGAGTTGCAAGAGTGCATCGAGCGAAAACTTCACAGCAAATAAGTAACTTAGTTCAACTCTCTCTTACACAATTAAGGTAAGAGATAACTGACAACTGACAACTGACTCAATTTACTGTTCGATCGCACCGAAACAAGCTGCTGCTACTAATAAGAAGGGAGTACCAGGAATCAAAGGTAATAAAACACCAATGACACCTATACCCGCGCAGATTGTACCCGCAGCAATTAAAGCTGCATTCTTGATTTGCTTGAGCATATTGACTTGAGCGATAACTTGATAATTTCAGTCTAGTAATCTTCAGTCTTGTAGTTTTTACACTACCATGCGATAGTTACTACTGTGCATCGAAATTGTGGCTGATAGCAATAATCTTTACTCTTCTTAGCATTTTACCTCTTATGTTTGCTCTACAAAGTTTTGCTTTTAGTAAGTGCTAACTGCTAGCAGTCTTTTTTCTGAAAGGAACAGAAAACAAAAGACAGAATAATTTGTAATTCCAACCCTCAACAGAGTCATAAAATACTCGTAAGACTGTCATTAGTTTATCTCAAATGACAAGTGACCGATGACAAACATCGATCCTTCAAAAATGACAAATGATAAATGATAATTATCAATGCTGTTCGTAACAGTGAAGGTGAGTTGAATTGTTTTGGCGATCGAGATCGCCGCTAGTTACTTGCGTATCAGTCGTAAAAAAGGCACTAAGAATTGTTTCCAGCCCTTCACTATAGTCTACTTCCCGATCTAAACAAAATTGCTTAAAGCGGCGTGCTACATCTTTTCGCACATGACCCCTGATTTGCACGTAGTTCCGATCGTCTTTTTTTCCCACAGCTCTTCTCAATCAGATTATAATTTTTGCCAAGCGCTGAAAATTTAGCCAAATCTAATGTGTATACGTACCTGAGTCAGCTATTAAATTAAATCAATGGTTTGCATATAAAAATACCATCTCCTACGCATTAAAGGTTATATTTCATCGTAAAGTATTACGAATAAAACATAAAAGGTTTAAATGTTCAGTTTTACCTAACGTTACATTAACTTATAGTAATCAATGTAACTTTTTACAGTGAGGAGTGAGGAGTGGGGAGCCGTAAGGGCAGGTTTTTTTTCTGATTTCTAAACTCAGGTTGTAAATCGAACTTTACATTTATGCAAAGTTGTGAACTTTCTCAAATTGCAAATCTATCAAATTGATAAGTTTGTTCCCGTAGCGATGGAGTCAAGAACCCAAGGGACGTAGTGAGTAGTTAGATTTAGAATCTTGCACTCTTCACTCCTCGCTCCTCACTCCTCGCTCTTTTCCATCCAAGTTCACACTACTTAACCATGCTAAGGGTATGCAAGGCATATAGTTAAATGATATAGGTTATAACAGCATTCCTGAGTTTTTGAGAAGTAAAATAATGTCTTCAAGCACGGGCACAGACTTAGCAGTGGCTAAGCCTGCCGGAGAGTCTTACGCTTGGCATACTCTGGAAGCTGAGAGAGCCACAGATGTTCTCCAGAGCGATCGCACCTCCGGCTTAACTTCCTCTGAGGTCAATGAAAGATTACAACGCTACGGTTTCAACGAATTACAAGAAACAGGAGGACGTAGTGGTTGGGAAATCCTCCTAGACCAATTCAAAAACATCATGTTGCTGATGTTGATAGCAGTTGCCGTCGTTTCAGCAATTTTAGATGTGTTCGGTACGAAACAACCAGGAGAAATACCGTTTAAAGACGCGCTCGCGATTGGCGTAGTGGTCGTTCTGAACGGGTTGTTGGGATATATCCAAGAAAGTCGCGCAGAAAAGGCTTTAGCTGCCTTAAAGGGCTTGTCTTCGCCCAAAGTGCGAGTTCTGCGCGACGGCAAAACCGTGGAAGTCGATTCTAAAGAATTGGTTCCAGGGGACGTGATGTTACTGGAAGCGGGGGTGAAGGTTTCCGCTGACGGTCGCCTCTTAGAAGTTGCAAATCTGCAAATTCGGGAAGCCGCCTTGACAGGAGAGGCTCACGCCGTCAACAAACAAGCCACACTCCAGCTAGCCGATGATACCGTATTAGGCGATCGCGTCAATATGGTTTACGAAGGTACGGAGGTCGTCCAAGGGCGAGGAACAGTCCTCGTCACGGGGACGGGAATGGATACTGAACTAGGGAAAATTGCTACAGCACTGCAATCGGTAGAAGCCGAACCCACGCCGCTACAAAAGCGGATGGCGCTACTGGGCAATACCTTAGTCACGGGGGCGATGATTCTAGTACTGTTGGTGGTGGGATTAGGAATGCTCCACACGCCAACCATGAGTAATTTCGAGAACCTCGTGAAAGTCTCGCTTAGCATGGCGGTTGCTGTCGTTCCCGAAGGGCTACCTGCCGTTATCACCGTTACCCTAGCGTTGGGAACTCAGCGCATGGTGCGGCGCAACGCTCTGATCCGCAAACTCCCAGCTGTAGAAACTCTTGGTAGCGTCACCACAATTTGCTCTGATAAAACAGGGACGCTGACTCAAAATAAAATGGTCGTCCAGGCAGTTGCAACAGCTAGCAACTCTCTGCGAGTCACGGGCGAAGGATATGACCCCATTGGCGAGTTTCGCCACCAAGATAGAGTCGTCTCAGCGCAAGACCAACCGGAACTACAAGCCTTACTCTTAGCTTGCGTACTTTGTAACGATGCCATATTACAAAGAGATAAAGGCGAGTGGGCGATCCTTGGAGATCCGACCGAAGGATCGCTGTTGTCTTTAGCTGGTAAAGCAGGGCTAGAAAAAGACCAGCAATCGAGCTGGTTTCCCCGAGCTGCAGAGTTTCCGTTCTCTTCAGAACGCAAGCGTATGAGCGTTATGGTAGCGGGAAAAGAACAAAATAACAGACACGGGTTAAGTCTTACCCCTTACCCCTTACCTCTTACCCCTTACTTGATGTTCACCAAAGGTTCGCCCGAACTAACTTTAGAGCGTTGCACTCATATTCAAACGGGCGATCGCATCGAACCGCTGACTAACGAACTGCGGTTAAACATCCTCGACCGGAACAACCAGTATGCCAGTAAGGGGTTGCGCGTTCTGGGCTTTGCCTACAAAGCAATTGCAAGTATTCCCCCAGAGGGTTCGGAAGAAACTTCAGAAAACGATTTAACTTGGTTGGGCTTAGTGGGAATGTTGGATGCACCCCGTCCCGAAGTCCGCGAAGCCGTGGCTAAGTGCCGTACTGCTGGTATCCGACCCGTGATGATTACAGGCGATCACCAACTGACTGCCCAAGCAGTAGCTGAGGATTTAGGGATTGCTCACCCAGGAGATTTAGTACTGACAGGGCGAGAGCTGGAAAAATTGAGTATGGCAGAACTTGAGGCGCACGTCGATCGCGTCAGCGTCTACGCCCGCGTCTCGCCAGAGCATAAATTACAGATCGTCCAAGCGCTACAACACCAAAACCAAATTGTTGCCATGACAGGGGATGGAGTCAACGATGCTCCCGCCCTCAAACAGGCAGATATTGGCGTAGCAATGGGCATTACAGGTACGGATGTCAGTAAAGAAGCTAGCGATATGGTGTTGCTAGACGACAACTTTTCCACAATCGTCTCGGCGACAGAAGAAGGACGAGTTGTTTACATCAACATCCGTCGCTTTATTAGATACATTCTAGGTAGTAACTTAGGAGAGGTTTTAACTATTGCTTCAGCACCATTACTAGGTCTGGGAGGAGTACCGCTTTCACCGTTGCAAATTCTCTGGATGAATTTAGTGACGGATGGAATTCCGGCGCTAGCTCTGGCTGTCGAACCAGGTAGACCAATTGTCATGCAACAACCCCCCAAAAATCCCAAAGAAAATATCTTTGCGCGAGGACTGGGTTCGTACATGATTCGGATCGGGATTATCCTCGCCATCGTGACGATTCTACTGATGGTTTGGGCTTACCACCACTCTCAGGCAGTTCAGGGCGGTGGATTGGACGCAGACCGTTGGAAAACAATGGTATTTACCACCCTCTGTCTAGCGCAAATGGGACACGCGATCGCAATTCGTTCTAACACTCGCTTAGCGATTCAAGTCGATCCGTTCTCTAATCCCTATATTCTGATTTCAGTCGTCGTGACCACTATGTTACAACTACTGCTAATTTACGTTCCACCCCTACGTAGCTTCTTCAGCACCTACTACATACCACCCATAGAACTGCTGATCTGTTTCGGCTTCAGTTCCTTGGTATTTGTTTGGATCGAGCTAGAAAAGCTATTCATCCGTTGGCAAAGATCTCGGCAGCATAGTTAGTTATTGGTCATTGGTCATTTGTTGTTTGTAGCTCGCTTTCGATCTCGTTCAGGGCAGGTTTAACCGCAGAATTATCCATTTAAAAACAAGTACGTTCAAAAAACCTGCCCCTACCAACCCCTCAGATTTGACTTTTGACTTTTGACTTTTAACTTTTGTCTTCCCCTAACCCCTAACTCCTAACCCCTGATTATGACTTGGTTAATCTCATTTGTGACTGAAACTTTGGTTGAAGCGATCGCGGTCTGGATTGCAGAATTAGCGATCGCGGCGATTGCGGAATGGTTGCGAGAGGCGATCGCCGTGACTCTAGTTGAATGGATGCGAGAGGCTGTAACTCAGCTTATCGCTTTACTGAGCAGCCACAGAGCTTATTCTTAAAACCGCGATCGTCTTTATTCCCTCCCGCTCTCAGGGAGGGATTTTGTGAAAGATAGCACAGTAGAGACACGAAATAGAGACGCGAAATAGAGACGCACAATTGTGCGTCTCTACTGATGGTTCATAGTTTTCGATTCAGGTAAGTAGGGGCGCACAGATGCGCGCCCCTACAGATCGTGTATTTTGTTATTTTTGACTCGTATACTGCACCTGGTTAGGCGAACAATGATTTCCACTGAGTTGTACAACTCCAGTAGAACTTGCAACTTTGACACACGAGCGATCTGCTTGCCAAACTTGCCACTGATGTGAGGAAAAGTCAATTCCAACCAGTAATAGCAGAAAAGCCAAGGGACCAACTGCAAGGGCGATCGCGGTCTTACGCACGTTAAAAAAGTCTGGATGCTCAATCATGATTACCTCTGTTTAATTAGGGAGTAGGGAGTAGGGAGTAGGGAGTAGGGAAGACAAGGGAGAATTCTGAATTGATTGCTCGCTGACCACTGATAACTGATAACTGATTCAGTCATGCAGGTAAAAAGCCGTTAATAGCATTGTGTAGGTCATCAGCAACAACACGCCCTCTAGCCAATTAGACTTACCATCCGTACTGACTGAGTTTGTCATCAGTACAGCTACACCAACTGCTAAAACTGCAAATGTATCAAAGGCTAAATTCATCGGTTGCCCCATTGCTTGTCCCACTAAGACCAATGCTGGAGCTACAAACATGGCGATCTGCAAGCTAGAACCAAGGGCGATGGAAATAGACAGATCGATTTTTTGCTTCGCGGCGCACATACCACAGGTAATAATTTCTACTGCTGAACCGAAGATCGGCAGTAGCATCACACCTGTAAATAGACTGGTCAGACCGAGACTAGATACAGCCTCTTGCAAACTATCAACCAGTACTTCAGAGACAAATAACAGCGCAACTGTAAAACCTAAGAGCAAACCAACGTGTATCCACAGATCGTACTTTTGTCCTGTAGCTTCGCTACCATAGCTTTCAGGTTCGGCATCTTCCTCTAACTCATACATAAATCTATGAGTTTTCATCGAGAAAAATAGCATCATGGCGTAGAAGCCTAATAGCAGTACAGATGCTACTAGAGAAAAATGATTAGCATTGGCGAGTTGATGGCTAGAACTCGTCGTAAACTTGAGCGCTACAGGCATCAAGATAAATACAACTGCCAGATTGAGCGAACCAGAATTGATCCGCGCTACAGTCGTTCGTTTGATGTTGTGCTGAAAATCTAGTCTTTTGAAGCTCAAGCCGTCTAAGATAAATGCGAATCCTAGACCTAATAAAAGGTTGGCAATAATCGAGCCAACTAAACTCGCTTTGACCACCTCAACCATACCCGCTTGCAGGGCAACGATTGAGACGACTATTTCAGTGACGTTCCCAAAGGTGACGTTGAGTAGACCACCTAGAAACGAACCAATCCTGTTAGCGATCGCCTCTGTAAAGTTAGCAATCCATGCTGCTATAGGGATAATTGCTAAGCCTGCTGTAGCAAAAACAACTAATGGTGGTAAACCAAGTTGTCTAAACAGCAGTGCCAAAGGAACGAACACAAGCATACGTAACAAGAATGCATCCTTGCGTGACATCGTTCGGCGCGACACTACTTTCCCCGCAGTGGGTCTTTCTGGTTTTGTTGATACTGACATTATTCCGGCTCCAAAAGTCTGTTGTGCTTTGGAGGGGATGGGGCAATCTCACATACCTATCCTGCGGAGATTGCTTGGCTGCTTTTCAAGCGACACCCAGCCCAACCTCGTTCCATGTAAGGGTGAGTTACTAATTGTTAGTAAACCTATCTACAGCCGTTTTCAATTACCACACACCTAAACCAGAGACTGATGTTATGTAACAGGCATCTCCATAATTTATCTTCTAGCTTGTAGAACAGGTTTTTCAATCGAGATAGTATGGCACTGGCATTGCTGATTGCTGTTCAGTACCATCAACTAGAGCGATACTTGGCTTGGATATTGGATATCTGAATGAATTAAGAATCTGCGATCGACCCGAAGGTAATGATGCAGCTTTGAAACTCTAAATGCACTTGACTTTAAATGTACAATAAACTCGTTAAAAAAAACTAAAATTTTTGTTAAGTACAAAGAAAGAAAAATAATTATCTTTCTATAGATACATGTAAAGAAGCTGCTAAATTTAACTCTACTAAGACTTTGCGCTAATGCAGTAAATCCCCTAAAGCTTTTCAAGTCAAGCTTTATATGAGAGCAAACTATCTAAAATATCTAAACATATGTAAAATAGCTTGAGATAAAGATTGATAGATTTCCAAATTTTCAGATGTCAATTTTTTAACTCTATAAAGTGAGAAAATATAACTATTACTTGTTTGCAATTTATTTAATTTGCGAAGTTGTGACTTTCAAATATATTTGGAGAATAAGCTGAGGGATTGCCAAAAATTCGCTCCCTCAACCTCTGACATTTATAAGAACTGCTGGGCGATCGCCAGCAGATTTTGAGATATGTATGCTTTGACTTCGCTGTAAGTGAAGCTATAGCCGTTCTGTTTGCCTAGTTCCACTGCTAAATTTAAAAAACTTTCGCGATCGCCTGACTGTTTCAGCTTTTCTTTGAGCGATGAGTCTTGCAATACCAGTTGATGAAACTGTTCTATTTGTTTTGTCATTGGTCATTGGTCATTGGTTGTGAATTAAGAGTGGTAAGGGCGGGTTTAGCAAGCATATTCACCGTTCCAAGCATAAATCTTGAGTCAAAACCCGCCCTTACCCAAGCCGAGAGTAATTACAAATTCGGAATTCGGAATTCCGAATTCCGAATTCCATTGTCTCCCAGTCCTTGTTTAGCCGATTTCCACTTGATGCGGAATTGAACTCTGTTCGGGCTTGGCTTTACTCTTTTTCAAGTCAGTTCTGGCTTCCGCCACTAAGTCCTGAAAAGATTCTGATGCTTCAGCTACGGTACTTTGAGCCTTGTCATAAGCATCTAACATCCAGACCATACCCGTTTTCGCTAAGGATTTGGATGACTCTGACAAAGAATTACCTACAGCTGAATTAGACCCTCCCATAGCAGAACCTACGACACCAACTACAGGTGCTAGGGCTAATGCTCCTAAACCAATCCCTGCTGCTGTTAACGGTTCTAGTCCTAGCAATAAAGCTTCTAGTTCAAGCATGTTGATTCAGTTTCCAAAAAAGAACAATTGCAACTCGTACCGGACGCAACGACTACCTCATACCTATCGTGGGAAGCGATCGCGCTAAAGCTATTTGTCACTCGTTATTAGCTATTTGCCTAGATCGATGACCGACAGTAGACAACTAATAACCAACAGCTGCTAATCGCTCTGAGTGCGAAAGACAGTCGTTATCTCTGAATTTGGGTCACAAGAGCAAAATGTATTTGCACTCAATCAAACTCTGTCACCCTACGTAGCTTCTAAAACTCAATTTTGATGATAGCAGGAATAACACAAATCTAATTGAACTACTTCAAAGATTTTTAAAAAAGTTAATTGAACCTGAGTTAATACTATGGTTTAATTTTCTTAATTTAAGTTATTAAATCTTAGAATATCTATTATTGAAAAGTAACTATACGTACCTGAGCGATCGATAAAATTCAAAACAATTGAAAAATTTGAACTGTTCAATAACTTTACATGCGATCGATGCAAACTGTTCTTCAGCTTCGGATTACCCATAACTTACTCGTGTTTTTCGCTCTATTCATTTTGCAGCTCGATCTCGTCTAAGCCTTGATATACGAGGATCTCGTCGTATTCTTCCGAGCGATCGGCTCTATAGCTAACAACAACTTTTAGTCCGCGATCTTTTAAAACTTCTACTAATTCGCTAAACTTATCTGGTCTAGTGTAAATCTTAAACATTACTGCTTCCATACGACTTTGCCTCCTTTAGTATTATTTTGTAAATTGATTTATTTAATAAGTAATCTAACCAAAGTCAGAAATGCTAACTCCATGAACTAGTAGTTTGGCAAAGTTAATGAATGAGTTAAAGCTAAATTATTGTTTTTCTTTTTTCCTACTTATGAGTGATATTTGTTATAATTAACATGTAGGATTCGCCCTATTCGACAATTATTTAATTATCGAATAAGTTTGTCAATTTGAGAGATATTGATCGACTAAAATCCGTCATTTTTTCTGATTATTTGGATTGAATTTTATATATACAACTGTCTAGCTTGAAATCGTCCAAGCAGCTAGCAGTAAGCGTTACGAGCTTGTTTTCACCCAAAATACACCCTCTAAGCAAACTGAGTCATCACTGCTTGCAATCGAAGGTATTAGTAAAACCAATGTATAAAATTAAAATTTGCGACTTATACTAAATCTAAACAAAGTCTTAAAAAAAATCTTGAGTAGACAAAGCAACTCTTATAGTAACGATAGAGTAAAACCTAGTAAGTTTTTTTCCCAGAGTGTTGGCTGAACAAAACAATTAGCAATAAAATTTCTAAAACTTTATGTTTCTCTCCCACACTATAGGTAGGCTTTTTTGTCTGTATCTCTACTCGTGCGATCGCCTGGCTTGGTGAAGTCGGTGCAACCTAGTAAGAGTAGTCTACACTCAGCGATTCAAAGCCGTTTAGATAAAGTGACTCGATCGCAAAGTTGCAACTATGCCTATTCTGAATATAATAGTCATGAGAGGAAGGCAACACATGCCTGTCCAAAGGCAGAGGAAACAAAATTTTCTTTGAAGTAAAAAAGATACATATCTGGCAAAACTATATTTATAGCGGGTTTTAACAAATGAATAGAATGCCAGTCTCAGTAACCGACACGAGTCGAAAAGAGTTTAATTATACAGAGCTAGAAGCAGAAATCTCTCAATTTGTGCAACAGCAAACGGGAGAAATCCAAGCCCTGGTGAAACGCACTGCCCAAGATATTATTGAAATCGGGCAGAAGCTTAATGCCGTAAAAGATAAATTGAAGCACGGACGCTTTATTGATTGGATTGAGGCAGAATTTCATTGGAGCTATCCAACTGCGGCGAGATTCATGCAAGTTGCCGATCGCTTTGGCAGCCAAATCTATCAAATTGATAAATTTGCTCCGTCGGCAATGTACGAGTTAGCAGCGCCGTCAACTTCAAAACAAGCTATAGAAGAAGCGATCGCCCTAGCTGCATCGGGGGAAAGCATTACCTACTCGAAAGCGAAAGCACTCAAAAAAAAATACAAGGTTTCTTCGGCAAAGCCAAAGTTAGAAGCTCAATCCACAGTTAGCGAAACTGCTCCAAGCAGTCAGAGTCAGGCACGTTTGCCGCAAACATCGCTATTATCCTCACAAGTAGAAATCA
>NZ_JBOFLP010000164.1:0-4055 GCF_051657925.1 Chroococcidiopsis sp. | reverse complement strand
TTGCTTCTAATACTCTTCACTTTACGTTCGCCACCAACGAACGGGCTATGCTTTTTGCACAGTTGATTGAGGTACTACCAACTACGGGAGTCATTCTACTAGGCAATGAAATTGTAATTACTTGGTAGGCATGACAGGATGGAAGAGTTACTGCTCTTCCATCCTAGTTATTTTATTATTAGAAACAGGTAGAGTTACTTGATTATCTTTAATTTCAGCCTGCGTCTTTTTTTCTTGGCACTCTTTGTAAAAATCTCGCGCCTCAGAGTCAGTATCAAAAGTAAATTGAATCCCTTCAGAGGTAACGTTAATATTATCTAATTTAGTTTTTCGCCGCATTAGTCTTACTCTACCTGCTTTTTATTGACATTATTTACCATTGTCATCCCTTCAGGGAAAGTTTGTAAAGCTTGCCTCTCCTCCTCCCTTGTTTTGAGGTCAATAGCTTTGCTGATATCAATTCCCTCGGCTATAGCTCTAGCCGCCTCTTCTGGCGTGACAATCATTTTCTCCACTAGAGTAGCAATCCTTTGAGCCTGCTTTAACTCAACGTCGGCTTTATCAACTTCATCCAACTCTAAAATCGAGAGAAATTCTAAACTCCAATCCGTAGGAACGCTCCCGTTCGCAGCGTGACAGTAATTAATCAATGTATTGAGAAGAGGGCGAATTACTGTAGATTGTTGATTGGCGACATACTGACTCCAACTCTCTTTCTGATAGCGTCCGCTTGTCTGTCCGTCTGGCGACTCTCCAAAAAGCATTGTGTGATTTAGATCGGTCGCTCCCGCAAAAATCTGTTTCAGATACTCTAAAATCTCCTTCACGCCCGTGTATTGTCGGGTAAGTACTTGATATCCCCCTGCGTTTTGTCCTCCCGTCCCCGCTTCTACTAGCATCACCTTCAGAACGCTACGGGCAAGCGCTAATCCTTGCATGTAGTTGGCAAAGTCTTTCTGCTTGGCTAGTAACTGGGCTAGTCCTGGGATCGCAAAGATATCGATGTTAAAGTCAGGCAAGGTTGATGCGATCGCATTGTTACCTACGTCGAAGTTTCTAAACTCTTTAATACATCGGTCAATTACCGAAGTTCCCAACTCGCTGTGGCTACGAGTGAGAAAATGACGCGATAACTTTTTCACCCCATAGAACAGCAGCAAACGGGAGACATGAACTAACTGACTGCCTTTGGTAGAAAATAATATCGGTTCGCCATAAGTCAGCGAGAAGGGATTTTCGTCAAATTGAGCCACTGATATCTCACCTGCCTCACCACCAATGAGAACGCTGTAACCTTCAACGGAGCGAATTTTTCTCATATTTACAGGCTTAGAGTAATCCAATTCGCCGTCATCAACCAACAGCAATACAACTGCCCAACCCACAAGACGAGCCATTTTCCATGCAGTACTAATGAAAGGCTTAATCTTGTCTAACTCGGACTGTATGTTCTTGGCTTCTTCATCATCCTCATACACGCACCACTTTTGAACCGCCGCGTCTGGCAGATTGTCAATGACATTGGCTAAGAAAGTATTTGTCTCGTATAACTCAAATAATTCTACTGGTGATAATCTTTGTCTACTACCAACGGAGAAGGATTCAAGCTTGTCTGTGTCAGCGCGTCCGAAGCCTAGCAGACTTGAGAAAAAAGCCCCAGCGTCAAGATGTTGTTCTGTGCTTGTCATAAAATCTCAAAAAAAATCCCCTAGCGTCCGATGACTAGGGGTGAAGGATGCAAAATGATGGAAGTATTTGCGGGGGAATGATCCTAGAGCAAAACTTCCAACGAATACGCTCTAGAACTTAATATATGAATACTTATAACTGGCTCTATATAGTTATAGTCGGTATTGTATTAAATGACAAGGTTACAGGCGATAAATATCCAACCAATCTGCTCCGCTCTCTGGTTCGTGAAATACGTAGGCTAAGGCATCAGCGTAATCGGGACTGTTTACACCCCGTTTCCTCATATCCTCCTTTGACTCAATCAAGATTTTTCCCGCCGCCGTCCACTTGCGTAATGGTTGACTGATTTGAGCGATCAGGTGGGGATGATTGGGAATAGAAATCAACTCCTCTTCTGGATAGTAGATGCCGTTATGCACGTAATCGTAAGTTTTGCGGAAGCGATCGCGCACTATCCCCCATAGTTCGGCGCGTTTGTTATGAAATTTCTGCTTGCTCGTCTTCTGCTCTGTTTCCCAGTAGATATCGCTTGGACTAGACGCACCTCGCAGCGGCGTAAAGGTAAAGTGCAAATCTGTCATGTTAGACAGCGGACCTGTTATTGCCTCACCGCTGCCGTCAGCGTCAAAGTTGAGATGAGGACAGCCACGGGTTTCTAATATTTCCTTAGTTTTATATGTCGTCTGCGTCCCGTCTAATCCCTGCCAGTCGTGAATATCTAATATTTTCGGTCCCCGCCTGATAATTAGTACGGTTTTGTTTTTACCGCTAGTCGCCACGTCTAATCCTGCTGATTCTTTCCCAACAGGAGCGACAACTAGATTAATTGCAGCGCGTACCCATTCTCCAGGGATATAAATGCCCTCAATTGATGCCGAGTAGTCGAGATCGATTTCCTGGGCGATGATTACAGGGTCAAACTTACGCTTCTGCGCTTCGTACCACTCCTGGCTTTTACGCGGGTCGTCTTGCCACTTGATAGTAAAAACTTGGTAATCGTCGCTGAATCGCTTCTGGTAGAACAAGTTACCAATACCTTGAGGGGTGCTGGTGTAGAAAATACAATCTGAGTTGCTAGAAATAGCAGCGTCAACCGATGCTGCATGTTCGACAAATGCGAATTCATCCACGTCATAGACAGTACTGCGTCCGCCTCTACCCATATTTGAGCCACCTTGACCTGTAATGGTTGAATCGCGGTCGGGGTTGACCAAGCGCATGTAATTATCATGCTTGTTCCAGTTAAAGCTCTGTGGTAGCATCCAAGTTGGCAACCAGCGCAATGTCATTCGCATCTTTTCAAAAATACAATCGGGATCGCCACGCTTGTCTACTAAGTTTTCTACCCTGCTACCAAACGTCCCCTTATACCCATCTTCAAACAGCCAGCAGTGTAAGTGATGGAATAAGTTCATGTAAGTCACGCCAGCATCCCGCGACTTTTCAATCACGCCGTTTTCTTTATTTACCCTGCGATCGCACCTCCAGTCTAAATATTCTCTCTGCTTGGGGAACAGACGAACGGGTATCATCGCTGGTTTTTGACGCGGGTCATACGTCCATAGGAAGTTTTCCACCCAGTAGTTCAGATCGCGCTGACATTGCACATACGCGATTCCCTGTAACTCAACATCGTGCTTGAGTGCAAGCAAATTAGCGTAACGCCTAGCAGATTCAATTTTGTATCCTTCAGGACTCCAGAAATTAATTAAGGGTGTCCCTGATTCTGGCTTGTAGCTGGTTGGGGTCAAGCTCTCTTGCTCTTTCAATTGCTTCAAGTAACCCTATTTGTACGTTAACTTTGCCCTCGACGCTGACTTCTGCTCTCACAGTTGGATCGGATAGCCCCATTGCCTTGCGCTCGATGTCGGTAGCACGGGATGCGATCGCAGCAAGTCTTTGCATTATCAAAGCTATTTCTAACGGGTTGAGTGAACTAAAATCCATTTGCTCGATCGCGCGAGACTGCCTCAATTGATTTTGAATTGCGGCATAACTAGCCTGCAAGCTCTTGGCTAGTTGAATGTGACGGGCGATCGCACCTGCCGCATCCACTAACTGCTCGGTCTGCTGCACGACTGCTTGAGCTGTCGGTGTAGTCGCAACTTGTGTTGCAACATTGTAGCGAAATGCTTGTCTAGATTCATCCCACTTGCCCTCGCTATCGCAGGAAGCGGCGCGTCGAATTGATTGATAGGGTGGGTCAGTTTCAAGCCCTGTGGACTCTTTAGACAACTCGTATAAGCTCATCTCACCGCTGACGTATGCGGCGCGAATCGTTTTCCAGTTGTAGCGTGACTTGCCTGCCATAATGATTATTTTAGCTTTATTGTTATTTAATACAATCCAAACTATACTATTGT
>NZ_JBOFLP010000163.1:0-8653 GCF_051657925.1 Chroococcidiopsis sp. | reverse complement strand
TTCAAGTATTTCACAGCTAAGTAATTGAACTTCAGTGCATAATTCTCGCATCACAAACGTACAACAAATTAAGTCACTCAAATAACTTCAGGAGATTACTCACAATGATTAACGAAAACACCGAATTATTTGTCGAACTATCTGACGAGCAACAACAACTCGTAGCTGGTGGTTATTCTTGGGACGGCTACGGTGACAATTCTATCTATGATGCTTTGGGAACCAGCTTGAAAGAAACGCAATCAGTACAGCATCTCAAAGTCGGAATTGCTTCAACTCGTCAAGGTAGCTACGTTGAGCAAGACTACTTGAATGCCAACCACAAGTTTGAAACTGATGCCTTCAAGTACTTTACTGCCAAGTAATCGCTGAGAAAGATTACGGTGATGGATAGATGAATCAGTAGTACAGACTATCCGCTAAACAACTCCAGAGCTTCCACTACCGTTTTCATTGCGCTTGGTTTGCCTAGCTCAGTGCATAAATGAGAACAACCCAAGGTATGAAGTCTCTGGAAGTTTTTTTTATTATGACGAAATGAACGAGATTGTAACAATTGGAGAAAATCAACTATGTCTTTTCCGAAAAATCTATTACCAGAATTGTTTTTAGAATTAACCACAGAGCAACAAGAGTCTGTATCTGGCGGCGCTAACTATACCGAAATCAATAAGGAAACTCATGAATCTACGGAACATGAAACAAGCCGCCAAACAGAACCGAACAATGGTAAAAAAGACCCATTTCATCATCCCCTCTTCTTCAAACCAATGTCAAGATTTTATATCTTCTAGAAAAGATTCATAACAAAAGCGTTAACTAGAAGTTTTCTTAGTAGCGATCGCAGTTACCTAACTTTTGCGCTCAACGTCTCAGACAAATGATGTAGTTTAAAGGTTCACAGTCATGGTTAGCGAAGTCAATCCAGAATCTCTACGAATAGTTGAAAGCGAAGAGTTTCTACCCTCAATTAGTCCTACAGTCACAATTGGCGGCGGAGTTCTGGTAGTTGCCTTCAGTGCAGCGGTATCCTTGGCTGCTACGCTCAACTACAACGTGACAGTCAAAGCACCTGCATCGATTCGCGGCGAAGTCCAAATCGTCCAATCGGCATCCGATGGCGTTGTCAGAAACATTACCGTCAAAGAAAACCAATTGGTGAAAAAAGGTGATGCGATCGCTTACGTTGACAATTCACAAATTTTAACTAGAAGAAACCAATTACTTGACAGCATTCAACAAAGTCGCTCTCAACTGAGACAAATTTCATCTCAGTTGAGTTCCATCGATAGTCAAATTGCGGCAGAATCAAATTTATCAACTCGTTCAGTTGCTTCCGCTCAAGCAGAATTGCAACTCCAGCAAAGAGATTACCTTGCCAAACAACAGACAGCAGTAGCAGAAGTGCAAGTCGCTCAAGCCTCATTAGATCTAGCGCGAGAGGAGATGCAGCGCTACCGACAACTAGCCGATACAGGCGCAATTCCCATATTACAAGTTAAAGAAAAAGAACAAGCTTATAAAGCGGCGCAGGCAAAAGTCAATCAAGCCAAAGCCAATCTCAACCCTAGTAATGCTACAGTCTCGATCGCCAACGAACGCATCGCCCAAGAAGAAGCAAGGGGTATGGCAACTGTAGCCGCATTACACAAAGAACGTAAAAACTTAGTTAGTAACCAAATCGAACTACAAAATCAAGTTGCCCGCGACACCAAAGAAGTCCAACAAATGGGAGTAGAACTGAGCAAGACCATGATTCTCTCTCCCACCGATGGTACAGTGTTAAAACTAGAGTTGCGCAACCCAGGACAGGTAGTTAGCACGGGACAAGCGATCGCCCAAATTTCCCGCACCAACTCGCGTTTAGACATCAAAACTTACGTCCCAGGTGCAGAGATTAGCAAAATCAAGCCAGGTCAGCAAGTTCAGATGCGCGTTTCCGCCTGTCCCTACCCCGACTACGGCACGCTTAAGGGTGTAGTCAAAACCGTGGCTCCCGATGTCGTACCTACTGCTAGCGGTGCAGCCAGCGAGTCCCCGACTCCAGCAGGCGCATACGAGGTGACAATTCAGCCGAATACGTGGTTTGTCGGTACTGGCGATCGCCTGTGTCGATTACAACCTGGCATGGAAGGGACAGTAGATATTATTTCCAAATCAGAGACACCATTACAATTCGTTTTACGTAAAGCAAGAATTCTTTCGGGTATCTAAAAATAGTGGTGAGTGGTGCGTGGTGAGTGGTGCGTGGTAAATTTTCCGACTCCCGACTCCCGACTCCCGACTCCCTGATAACTGATTATTGTCGGCATCTATCATGGTTAGCCTGTTTAGGAAAAAATATCAAGCAATTTTACAAGCAAGTGAGGAAGATTGCGGCGCGGCTTGTTTGGCAACGATTTGCAAGCATTACGGCAAAGTTTTGAGCATCAACCGCAGTCGGGAAGCAGTCGGAACCGGACAACTGGGAACGACGATGTTAGGGTTGAAACGCGGTGCTGAAGCTTTAGGATTAAACGCGCGATCGGTCAAAGCCTCGAATGAGATTTTAGACAAAATCCATGAAGTTCCTCTCCCAGCCATCATTCACTGGCAAGGCTACCACTGGATTGTCTTGTTTGGACGGCAGGGTAATAAATTTGTTGTCGCTGACCCCGCAGTAGGCATTCGTTACCTGACTCGGCGTGAGTTGTTGGAAGCTTGGAGTGGAATCATGCTGTTGCTGGTTCCCGATCCAGACCGCTTCCATAGTATGGGAGAAGAAGAAGCTTCTGGCGGCTTTTCGCGCTTCTTCCGAAGAATTTGGCCCTATCGCCTGCTGTTGCTAGAAGCACTAGGGATCAATATTGTTTTAGGTTTACTTTCTTTATCTAGCCCAATTTTAATTCAAATTCTTACAGATGATGTTCTAGTTCGGGGAGATATGCAGTTACTCACAGTGGTAGTAGCTGCTGTGATCGTGACCAACATTTTTAGCAGCACGATGGGACTGTTGCAATCAACCATGATCTCTCATTTCGGTCAGCGGTTGCAATTGGGATTGGTGTTAGAATTCGGTCGCAAACTCTTGCACTTACCCTTAAGTTATTTTGAATCCCGTCGTAGTGGAGAAATTACTAGTCGTCTGCGAGATATTAGTGAAATTAACCAGTTAGTTTCGCAAATTGTTGCTCACCTACCCAGTCAGATTTTTATTGCGATAATTTCTTTCGCATTTATGGTATTTTATAGTTGGAAGCTAACACTTACCGTCTTATTAGTAGGGATGGTAATGGCTTTTTCTACTGTACCATTTTTGCCGACGCTACAGCAAAAAACACGCAATCTTTTAATATTATCAGCCGAGAATCAGGGTGTATTAGTAGAAACATTTAAAGGTGCGATGGTGATGAAAACCACAACAGCCGCACCTCAGTTTTGGGATGAATTTCAGAGCCGTTTTGGACGAATGGCGAATTTAACATTTAGTACGATTAAACTCGGTATTCTTAATAGTACTTTTACTCAATTAATCAGTAGTATTGGGGGCATTGCTCTATTAGGTTATGGTAGCGTATTAGTCATTAAAAACGAACTCAGCATCGGTCAAATGCTAGCATTCAATAGTATGCAGGGAAATGTCATCGGCTTAATTAGTTCTTTAATTGGACTAACCGATGAATATTTTCGGACTCAAACTGCGGTCAGTCGCCTACTAGAAGTGATTGATGCGACTCCAGAATCTGTAGGAGATACTTATAAACCATTTGCCAAAATTTTACCCGATGCCGATATTGAGTGTGCGCATATTTGTTTTCATCATGCGGGACGGATAGATTTATTAGAAGATTTTTCAGTCACACTTCCTGGGGGAAAAATTGTTGCCTTAATCGGGCAGTCGGGTTGTGGTAAAAGTACTTTATCGAAACTCATTTCGGGTTTGTATGAGCCGCAGTCGGGAAATATTCGGATCGGCTTGTATAACTTGCAGGATTTATCGCTTGACTGTTTGCGTCAGCAAGTCGTTTTAGTCCCTCAAGAACCCCACTTTTGGAGTCGGTCAATTTTAGACAATTTCCGTTTAGGTAATCCTCACCTTGAGTTTGAACAAATTGTGAAAGCTTGTCAAATTGCAGATGCAGATGGCTTTATTAGCCAACTACCAAATAAATATCAGACAGTGTTAGGAGAATTTGGGGCGAACTTGTCTGGAGGACAGCGGCAGAGGTTGGCGATCGCCCGCGCTATTGTGAACAACCCACCCGTGCTGATCTTGGATGAAGCGACATCTGGACTCGATCCGATCGGCGAATTTGAAGTCTTGGAACGGCTGTTTGCTGCCCGTAAAGGCAAAACCACAATTTTAATTACTCACCGTCCTGCCGTGGTCGATCGCGCAGAGTGGGTGGTGTTAATGAATAAGGGTAAATTGGTCGTCCAAGGACCCCTATCAGAGTTGCGTCAAGCACCAGGGGAATATTTGAAATTTTTCTTACCTTAATGAGGAAATGGGGAGGAATTTGCGATGTCTCAGATGACAGAAATTAAAGATACAGCACTATTTGTTGAATTATCCGATCGGGAACAAGAAACAGTCGCAGGGGGAGCGGGTTTACAAGATCTATTTGGTCCTATATTTTTCCAACAAACTGATATTGATACTTCCGCCGAGGCAACTTCAAACTTCAACGACGGCTCTTCCACAACTCGCCGGACTGGTTATAAGATGTCTCAAACTACGTTTATTATGCCTCTACTATCTCTATTCGGTGGTGGTGGCGGCGGACGGCGATCGCGTCGTTCTCGCATGAATATGTTTAGTTTATTGTTTTCTCTGTTTAGCTAATTGATTAGGGAGCAGGGAGCGCACGAGCAGGGAGCAGGGTGACTAGAATTGCCTCCTTGTCTTCCTTGTCTTCCTTGTCCCCCTTGTCTCCCTTGTCCTTCCCTTACCTACCTTGCATTGGCAAATTTCCCACTAGCCCCTTACTATATAGAGTGCTTAGTCCAGGGATTTTGCTAAATAGCGTATGTCCAATGCTTGTGTAATCGGACTCGGAAAATCTGGTGTTGCTGCTGCCCGACTGTTGAAACGAGAGGGTTGGCAAGTGATATTGAGCGATCGCTCTGACTCTACATCTTTACGCCAGCAGCAGCAACAACTCGCAGCAGAGGGGATTACAGTCTGTTTGGGTCATACCCCAAATTTAGCTTCAAATTTAGAAGGTACGGCTTCACCCCAGTTAATTGTTGTTAGTCCTGGCGTACCTTGGGACGCAGATATCTTAATTCGTGCCAGAGAATTAGGGATCGAGACGATTGGTGAAATGGAACTGGCTTGGCGCTATCTCAACGCTGTTCCCTGGGTAGGAATCACTGGTACTAACGGTAAAACCACAACGACAGCTTTAGTTGCAGCAATTTTTCAAACCGCCGGACTCAACGCCCCCGCCTGTGGGAATATCGGCTATGCCGTCTGTGATGTAGCCTTGGAATTTAGGAGCCAGGGAGCAGGGAGCAGGGAGCAGGGAGCAGAGAGCAGAGGGGCAGAGGGGCAGAGGGGCAGAGGAAGCAACTCTAGCCATCAGCCACTAGCCACTAGCCACTCATTCACTACTCACTCATTAGATTGGATAATTGCCGAAATCAGCAGCTATCAAATCGAATCTGCTCCCTCGGTTGCGCCGCGTATTGGTGTTTGGACAACGTTTACACCCGATCACCTCAGCCGCCATAAGACTTTAGAGCGGTATTACGACATTAAAGCGCACCTAGTGCATCAATCCCAATTGCAAGTGATTAATGGCGATGATGCTTTCTTGAGTCAGGAAAAGGCGAACGATTGGCAGGATGCTTACTGGACGAGTGTAAGAGGTAAAGCTTTCCTCAACTGCAATCCCGATTTAGGTACTTATGTTGAAGACGGTTGGGTCATCTCTGGACAAGAGCAGATCGTGCAGGTGTCGGCGTTGCGAATGGTAGGCGCACACAACTTGCAAAATTTGCTGATGGCGGTAGCGGTGGCGCGGTTAGCAGGAATTGACAAAGAGGCGATCGCCACTGCAATCGCTACATTTCCAGGCGTTCCCCACCGCTTAGAACACATTTGCACTTGGCAAGGAATTGATTTTATCAACGATAGCAAGGCAACCAACTACGATGCAGCTCAAGTTGGGTTATCTTCTGTCAATCGCCCTGCAATTCTGATTGCTGGTGGTGAAGCGAAAATTGGTGACGACTTGGCATGGCTGCAAACAATTCAAGCTCAAGCCGCCGCCGTTTTACTCATTGGAGATGCTGCGCCAGCTTTTGCCTTACGTTTATCTCAAGTGGGTTACAACAATTACGAGATTGTGGAAACGATGGCGCGTGCCGTGTCTAGAGCCGCAGAATTAGCCCCACAATACCAGGCACGGGTTGTATTGCTTTCTCCTGCCTGTGCCAGTTTCGATCGCTATCAAAATTTCGAGCAACGCGGCGACGATTTTCGGCAGTTATGTATGCACTTAGTGCAATAACTGATAACTTTTCACTGAGAACTGACAACTGACTGCTGCTTGATTAACTCCGCTACGGCTGTAATGAGAGCGGTAGATTCTACTGGTTTAGTAATGTGCTGTTGAAATCCTGCTGCTAGCGATCGCGAACGGTCTTCTGGCTTAGCGTGAGCAGTCAGGGCGATCGCGGGAATGTGCTTATCTCCTGGTTGCTCGGTGGCTCGGAGCTGCTGAATGAATTGATAGCCGTCGGTTTCTGGCATGGCAATATCGCTAATTAAGATATCGGGGCGATCGCGTTCTAAATAAGCGACTGCATCTGCTGCTGAAGAAACTGTCGTGACGGTTGCACCTGCTTGTTCGAGTGCGAATTTGATGAAGTCACGGCTATCGTTGTTATCCTCGACAACTAGCGCATTTACCCCATCCAGTAATGAATTTAACTTTGATTCATCATTTGCAGTCAAGTTAATGAGATTGGGAGTCCCTGTAGAGGGGGAAGTCGCTGTAGAAGGACTATTTGTTAGTGGTAGCCGTACTGTAAACGTTGTTCCCTTGCCTTCTCCCTCGCTGTGAGCTTCAATCGTGCCACCATGTAGAATCACCAGTTGTCGTACGATCGCCAGTCCTAACCCCAGTCCGCCAAAAGCGCGAGTAATAGAACTATCTGCTTGACGAAAGCGATCGAAAATTTGCGGCAGAAATTCGGGACGAATGCCAATTCCTGTATCGATAATTTGGATTTGAGCATAGTTTGGGGAGAATTCCGAATTCCGAGTTCCGAATTCTGAATTTGGAATTAAAGTCTTCCTCTGCTTCTCTGCTCCTCTGCTTCCTGTTCCCTGCTCCCTGCTTCCTGTTCCCTTCCTACCTTCTTGACTCAGCCGCACCTCGATCTGTCCTTTTTCAGGAGTGAATTTAATTGCATTAGAGAGTAAATTCCAAATGATTTGTCGCAGTCGGGCTGGATCGGCGGCGATTGTTTGTGCTGCCGGATCGAGATGCGTGCGTAGTTGTAGCGATTTCTCTTCCAACTGGGGACGAATTGATTCTAATAACAATTCAATCGTGGCGATCGCGTTTACAGGTTGAATGGATAGCTGAACTTTCCCACGCATCAACCTAGACATATCGAGAATGTCATCGATCAGTTGCGCTTGAGATTTGGCATTCCGTTCGATGATCTTGAGTGCTTGACACAATTTAGCTTCATCAAACTTCCGCATCTGCATGAGTTGCGACCAGCCCAAAATTGAGTTCAAGGGCGATCGCAATTCGTGAGAAACAACTGCCAAAAATTCATCTTTCATTAAGTTAGCTGCTTCTGCTTGCTGCCGAGCGGCTTGAGCTTGAAATATTTCTAAATTCTTGGCAACTAATTGAGCTGCTTGACGTTGCACCTCTAAATTCTTTTTAAATAACTCGACAAATACTGCAACTTTAGATGTTAATATAATCGGATCGATAGGTTTGAGTAAATAATCGACAGCACCTAGAGCGTATCCTTTTGACTTCAAATCGTCGCTATCGCTAATTGCCGTGAGAAAAATAATCGGTGTATGACGCGATCGCTCTCTTTGTCGAATTAGACTTGCTGTTTCAAATCCATCCATTTCTGGCATCTGTACGTCTAGTAAGATGACAGCAAAGTCTTGCTCTAGCAAACATTTCAAAGCTTGTTTGCCAGAATAAGCTTTAACCAAGTTCTGTCCTAAACTGTTAAGCGTTGCCTCCAGCGCTACAAGATTTTCGGGATAATCGTCTACTAATAAGACGTTGATTTTAGGTTCGGACTTCATAACACGGTCGAGAATAGCAAGAGTAAAAACTAACAGAGTTACAAGTAGCTAGCAAAAAAGTTAATTTTGCCACACATCTCAGTCAGATACACCCTCCTTCTCTATCTAACGATAGAGCAAGCAATTGTGAATGCATCTATCTCTAGGTCAAAAAATTCTCTCTAAAACTAGAAGTTAAAGTTGTCATTTAGCTCTGTAGCCACACTCTTAGCAGTGAAAATAGTTGCTCTGTGTCAATTGGTTTAGAAATGTAATCGGAAGCTCCGACTTCAAGGCACTTTTCGCGATCGCCTTGCATTGCCTTAGCTGTCAGCGCCACAATCGGCAGTGCTGCTAATCGATCGATCTGCCGTATAGCTCGGATCGTGTCATACCCAT